>NZ_JANSJA010000275.1:0-533 GCF_047462335.1 Synechococcus sp. H60.1 | reverse complement strand
CAAGGGCAGTCATCAGCAAAAACAGCGGCGGCAGCAAGAAGTGGATCCAGGCCCATTGCCAGCGCTGCGCCCACTGGCCGGCTTTATCCAGCCGCACCTGGCCTCGCCACAGCCAACTGAGGCCCAAGCCCAACAACAACATGCCCAAGTGGCTCACCGTGACTTCCTCCTGGCCTCGCGGGCCGCCCGCAGCCGCTCGGCAATCGCCTGCAACTGGGACACGCTGGCCTGATCCAGGCTATCGGCGAAGGCTGCCACCGTGTCGGGATCCCCGACGGCCAAAAACTGCTGCAAGTGGTCAAAGGCCCTCAGGCTGGCAGCTTCCTGGCGAGAGAGACAGGGCCGCCACAGCATTGGCAGAGGCCGCCCCTCGGCATCTGTGCGCCGTTCACAGCTTACCCAGCCTTTTTGGCTCAAGCGCTGCAAGACGGTGGTTACTGAGGCATAGGCCAACTCGCGGTTGGGATCGGCCAGAATGCGCTCGTGGATTTGGCGGGTGCTGGCACTGCCCAGCTCCCAAAGGATATCGAGGA
>NZ_JANSJA010000274.1:40464-44909 GCF_047462335.1 Synechococcus sp. H60.1 | reverse complement strand
AGATGGGATCCCCCACCGTAACCTGAACTTCTCGCCAACCCAGGCGAGGCCGGGCCGGGTAGGGATCGCCGCGCAGGCGGGCCAAGACATCAAACAGGATCAGGGCACTTTCTGCCAGCCGCTCAAAAGAAGGCTTACTCAGCAAGTACTCTTCCTGCACGGCCACGCAGCTTTCCACCAGGCGCATGTGCTGTAGGTAGAGGGTAGCCTGCTGGGCTTTCCAGTTGAGCAACCCCCGCTGCAGCGGAGCCAGGGATCCGGGATGTCGCAATTCTTCTCGGTAGATCTGGATCCAGGCAGCTTCTTCGATGCGGCGGCAGCGGCTGTTCCAGTCCCCTTGGGGAGATAGGCCAAAGTAGGTCTCGGCCGTCTGCAGCGCCGTGTGGAGCAGCCGTTCCAGGCAGGCGTTGAAAGGCTCCCCAGAGGGAAGAGGGGGAAGGCCGTAAAACGTTTCCATCTGGGCCAGCAGGTGGTGGGCCAGGCCACAGATCCGCTGAGCCCAGTGGCGGTTTGCGGAAGGCTTGGGATCCGCCGGCGGCGTCAGGCCACTGAGGCGCTCGAGGTGGCTTAGCAGGCGCTCCAGCTTTTTCCAAGAAGGCTTCAGGTAGCGGTATTGGATCCCGATGGGCACCACAACTACCTTCTCCGAACGACCGGCTTTGGCCAGGTCTTCGGCGCACCAAAAGGCCAGTTGCGCCGTTCCCGGCTCCAGAGGATTGACCCGCTCGCTGTGGCCATTGGTGGCCCCTTCCGGCGCGATCCCAAAAGGAAATGGGCCGTCCAGCAGTAGGCGCCGCGCCGCCGCCAGCGCCAGCCGATCCACCCGCCGTCCCCGATGCACAGGGATCCCGCCCAGGCGAGACAATAGCCACCCTAGCCACTCGCCACCCCAAAGAGGCATGCCCCGGTCGTAGAGAAAATGGGCGTGAATGGGTTTGCGGAGGGGGATCCCTTGGCGACGGGCAGCCTGCGGCACCAGGCGAGAGAGCACGTAGAGGCCCACCAGGGGATCATCCACCTCCACATGGCGGAAAGCGAGGATCAGCCGGATCTGGCCCGCCTGAAACTGGTGGTAGAGCTGCGCCAGGATCTCCACGCCCCTAGCCTCGATTTTGGCAATACCGGAAGGAAGCCAGGGCCGCACCCTCAGCCGCAACAGCAGTGGCAGGATCCCGTGGACAAGCCGCAGCACCCAGGGGCTGTAGGCCGGCGGGATAAAGTCCAGGGGGGGACGGGCAAAAGAGGGGGGTGGTGGTGGAAACAAGGCTTTTTCTCAAATACTGAATTGCTCAAGCTAGGCCCAACAAATCCCCATCCAATCGATCGGGTTATGGTCGTTTCAAATCTACCCTTACCCCCAGCCCCTCTCCCTGAGGCATCCCTCACCCCCGGCCCCTCTCCCTGAGGGAGAGGAGAGGATGGCCAGATAGCGCTGTTTGGGTTTCGGTGCGACAAGAGGCTGAGTGCCTTTCTCTCTCTAACTCAGGGTGGCTACGGGCTGGGCCTCTACCAAAAGCTGCTGGGTTTGCAAGTCGAAGATAGTGGCCAGCAGCCGCCGCGAGGCATCGACGGCAAATTCCACCTTGAGGCGATCTTCTCCTGCCCGGCCTGGGGGCTGCAGGCGGGCCAGACAAGCCGGCTCGGCGCCGGGGGCCAGGGATCGAAAATCGGTTTGTCGAGTGAGTTGGCGGCTGCTCATGCGCCCCAGCTCGTCGTAAACCACCTCGGCCTGGGCCACCTGAGCCACTTCTCCCACATCGAGGCGAATTTCGGTTTGCCCGTCGTTGGCCACCTGCAAGATCAAGGGCTCGGAGCGTCGGCAGGGGTAGGGGCTGCCCTGCTCAAACAGAGGGTAGTAGATATAGCTTTTTTGCAAGGGATCCCAGAGGCGGATGGCGTAGCTGTGGTGCAGGCGATCCTCCAGCTTAACTTGGCGGCCCACCTGCAGGGCGCCCAAGGCCACAGCGTCGAAGGGGCGTTCGCAGCGGACTTTCTTTTTGCCAAAGTAGGAGCGGAGCAGCTCTTGGACTGCCGGCAGTTGGGAGCTGCCTCCCACCAGGAGCACCTGCTCAATTTGGCCTTTGCCCACTCCCCTGGCCTGGGCAGTGAGAAGCACATCGTCTAGGCACTGGCGGATTTGATCCAAGAGCTGGTGGGTTTCTAGAATCTCCTCCAGCACCTGCCGATCCAACTGCAGCTCATAGGCAGTTAGGGCTTCGTCGTCAAACCAACTGCCCACCGCCTTGGGCTGGGCAGAAAGGGCGATCTTGAGCTGTTCTGCCTGCTCCAGAAGGGTAATCCAGCTCAGGGCTCCCAGCTGCTGCCGGCTCAGCCCCAGTTGCCCCAGCAGGTATTCGGCAATCCAGATGTCGATGTCCAATCCGCCCACGTAGGCATCTGCCTTGGCGATTACCTCTGCCTTGAGGACGGGGTTGCCCGGCTGGGGGGGAAGGGTGCGCACCAGGCTGAGATCCAAGGTGCCGCCGCCGAAATCCACCACCAGCACAAGGGATCCCGGCTGGCCAACCGAATAGCCCAGGGCAGCGGCAGTGGCCTCGTCCACAATCTGAATGGGATCCCCGGCCACCCTCCGCAGCCAGTTTAAGTAGCGCTCAAAAGAGCCGACGGGAGCTGTAAACACCACCTGTTGCGGCTGCGGGTATTCTTGTTGGATGGCTTCCATCACCGCCTGCAAAAAAGCCTGGGCCACCCTCTCGGCATCGTAGCGCTCCCCATCCAGAACTCGCGGCGGGGGCACAAACTCCGCCACCAGATCCCGCTTGAAGCCCTGAAACAAGCGCTGCGGATCCACTGCCCCCCAGCGCCCGGCGCGCACGGTTTCTCCCACCAGAAGTTGGCCTTTTCCCTTGACGTAGACCAGGCTGGGAATAGCCGCGTAACTGGGGCGGGAGAGGCCGGGAAGGCTGAGCAGGCGGGGCGCTTCTTGTCCAGGATCCCAAACCGCCACCACGGTGTTGCTGGTGCCAAAATCAATAGCCAGCGTCGCTTTGGGGACGGGTGCCATCAGCTCAATCCTCCGGGCAGGGAGCGACTAACTTTGGCCGGGCAGAGAATGCGATCGCCGCAGCGGTAGCCGACAAAGCGGATATAGACGGGATCCCCGGGCCGAATGTCCGGCTGATCCGGCTGGTGCAGTTGCGGGTCGAAGGGGACGGATTCAAGAGGGCTGCCGATGGCTTCATACCCCCACTGCTGCAGCAGGGCATCCAGCGACCGGAACAGAGCCGTCACGTTCTGGGCCGGCCAATCCGGCTTGCGCCGGGCAATCTCGCGGACGGTGGGGTAGCTGGTCAGCAGCGGCTGCAGCAGGGAGAAGATTGCCTCTGCATTGTCAGAGCCCCTTCCGCCGCCAAGCAGGGATCCCACATCCCACCGGAGAGCGGCAGCCAACTTTTGCAGTTGCTCCAGGCGCAGGGATCCCCACCGCCCTTGGCGCACCTGATCGAGGGCGCGGCGGCTGATCCCTGCTTGAGCTTGCAAGGCCCGCCATGAGGAAAGGCCAACGGCTTGCATGCGTTCCCGCAGCCAACTGTCCAGCGGTCTCTCGGCCATTGGGTTTTGCCAGGGATCCCTATGATCATGCCCCAACTGGGGCCTGGGTCAGGGATCCCCAAAGCGCAGGGAGCGGGCTATGGCTTCCACATCCCGGTCGTAGCGCTCGCGCCGGCTGGCCGGATAGACCAATTCAAAGCCCGCCTCTAGAGAGGGGCGGACAAGCTTTTTGAGATAGAAAATCCGCAAGCTGCCTGGCTCGTAGCCGGAGACCACGAAAAAATCCCGACCGGCAACTTGATAGGTAACCCGGCGTCCGCTTTCTCGGCTGCGCTGCAACTCCTCTTGCAGGGCGCTGGCAGGCGTTGCTTGAAAAATATTGTACCCACCCCAAACGCGGAGCTCAGCCCCCTCTTCGCCGACAAACACCTGACCGTCGCCGCTATCGGATTCCCCTTGGGGGACAAAATCGGCCGGATAGTCGAGGCGATAGCCAAAGCGGGCATTGATGTAGGGCTGAAAGCTTGACTGGGCCAGTACCAAAAGAGCGGGTGAGGCCAGAGCCGGGATCCCTTTTCCCACAAAGAGAGCGGCGAGCAGACAGGCTAAGCAAGCAGCAGATCTCATGGTTTCGAGTTTTTCGGATCTGCGGCCATTCTAGGCTCCTTTTTTCTAAACTGCTGCTGGCAAAGGGATCCCTCACCCCCAACCCCTCTCCCACAGGGAGAGGGGAGAAGGATAGGGTTTCCAGTTTGTTGATTTGATGTCGATTAACTCCGCCGGTCGCTATCGAGGTTTTGCCCGGAGCGCAGCAGTTCAATTTTTTCTCTAGCTCGCTGGATAGCGGCGCAGTTGTCCACTGCTGCCCAGGTGGAGGCCAGAAAAAGTCCAGGGAGAGAAACTTCTCCTTCTTCGTCGCCAAACAACACGCC
>NZ_JANSJA010000274.1:37222-40364 GCF_047462335.1 Synechococcus sp. H60.1 | reverse complement strand
CACCACCCCAAAAAGACCATCAGCGCTTTCCATCGCCGCGTATAAATGTAGGCTGCAAAAGCCAGCAATAACGACAAAAAGATTGCCACTCCCTGAGACTTTTGAGAAAGGGCATAGGTGCGGCGTAGTTCTTCGTCTATGCGCTTTTGATCTTCTTGCTGGAGCAACTCTTGCAGATGCTTGTCCATAAAGGCCGCTCCCCAAAATCAGACGGCCTCATCCTAAAGATCCCTGGAAGTCCCCTATTCAAAGCCGGTTTTGGCGGGATCCCACCCTCTAGGGCGGCAAATAGTCGCCTTCCCGCGTTTCCGACTTTTGTAAAATAGGGAGGCCTGTCTCCTATTGCCGGCTGCCCAGCCTGCACCAACAGATTTGCCATGACCTCAACTCCTCTTGCTGCTGCCCACGCTGTTGCTTGGGATCCCCTTGACCCGCAGGTGCGCCCGGATCCCCAGGGCCGGTTTGGGCCGTTTGGGGGCCGCTTTGTACCGGAAACCCTGATGAGCGCCCTGACGGAGCTGGAGGAAGCCTTTGAGCGGCACTGGCAGGATCCCGAGTTTCGCGCCGAGTTGCACAGCTTGTTGCGGGATTTTGTCGGACGGCCCAGCCCGCTTTACTTTGCCCAGCGGCTTACCGAACACTACGGCGGCCCCCAGATCTACCTCAAACGGGAAGACCTCAACCACACCGGCGCCCACAAGATCAACAACGCCCTCGGCCAAGTGCTGCTGGCGGTGCGCATGGGCAAGCGGCGGATCATCGCCGAGACCGGCGCCGGCCAACATGGGGTGGCCACGGCAACGGTGTGCGCCCGCTTCGGCCTGGAATGCGTCATCTACATGGGGGCGCTGGACATGGAGCGGCAGGCCCCCAACGTGCAGCGGATGCGCCTGTTGGGCGCTGAGGTGCGCGGGGTGGAAGCCGGCACGGCCACCCTCAAAGATGCCCTCTCCGAGGCCATCCGCGACTGGGTAACCCATGTGGAGACCACCCACTACGTCATTGGCACGGTGGCCGGGCCCCACCCCTACCCGAAGCTGGTGCGGGCCTTTCACGATGTCATTGGCCAAGAGACGCGGCAGCAGTGTCAGGAGAAATGGGGAGGGTTGCCGGACGTGTTGCTGGCCTGTGTGGGCGGCGGCTCCAATGCCCTGGGCCTGTTCAACGAGTTTATCCGCGATCCCCAGGTGCGGCTCATCGGTATTGAGGCTGCCGGGGAGGGTTTGCACACATCCCGCCACGCCGCCACCCTCAGCCGCGGTCGCATTGGGGTCTTGCACGGGGCCATGAGCTACCTGTTGCAAGATGAAGAAGGCCAGGTGCAGGAGGCCCATTCCATCAGCGCCGGCCTGGATTACCCTGGCGTAGGGCCGGAGCACAGCTACCTAAAAGAGATTGGGCGGGCCGAGTACTACGCGGTTACCGACGACGAGGCGGTGGAAGCGCTGCTGCTGCTGTCGCGCCTGGAAGGGATCATCCCTGCTCTGGAGACAGCCCATGCCCTGGCCTACCTGAAGACTTTGGCGCCGCAGCTTGGCCCCCAGCAGCGGGTGGTGGTCAATTGCTCCGGGCGGGGCGACAAGGATTTGAACACCGTTTTCCAGTACCTGCAGCAGCGGGGGCGTAGCCTAGCCTAGAGTTGGGTTGCCAACCCTCTCTCCCTTGCCAAGGGGATCCCTGCCCATGTCCACCTTTGCCGTTCGCCTGCTCGGCCTACTGACCTTGTTTCTGGGGGCGGGGCTAGTGCTGCTGGTTGGATCCCAGCCAGAGGTTTCCGGGCGCGTTGGCGGGATCCCGTCCCCGGCCACGACTTTCTGGGCAGGCGCCTTGGTCGACCCCAGGGAGGAAGAGGCGAAGGGGACAGGGATCCCCGCTCCCGTCCAGCCGCCACCCCTTCCTGAGACGCTGCCGGCCCTGGCGCGGCAGGCCATCGCCCACTACTTCGCCACTGGCCAGGTGCTGCCCGCCCCAGAAGAGATCCCGCCCCACTGGCGGCGCCCGGCGGGAGTTTTTGTTACGGTGACCAGGGAGGGGCGGCCCCGCGGCTGTTGGGGCAGCTTGGATCCCGGCGGCGAGGATCTGGCCAGGGCCACCATCCGGGCAGCGGTGGGGGCTGTTACCCGCGACTGGCGCTATCCGCCCCTGCGACCTGGGGAGCTGGAGTCGGCGTCCATCCAGGTGGCCATCGTGCGACGGGTGGTGCCCATCCCCTCGCTGGAGCAGGTGGATCCCACCCGCATGGGCCTGTTCATTCGCACGGGCACGCGGGGGGCGGTGTTGCTGCCCGGAGAAGCCCTGACAACGGAATGGCAGCTTTCCACCGCCAAAAGGTTGGCCGGGATCCCTGCGGATCAGCCAGTGGAGCTGTTTCGCGTGGAGGCGGAGCTGCTGCATGAGTTTTGAGGCCCAACCCGACCGGTGGCTGGCGGCGGTGCTGGGCAACACCCACGTGCGCTGGGGCTGGTTTGTGGGGGAGACCTTGGTCAAGGTGGAACAGTTCCCTGCCCACCGGCCCTTGTCCTGGCCGGAAGAGACGGAGCTGTGGCTGGCTGCCGTTGGCTCTGCCCCTTTGCCGCCGGGATCCCCGTGGGTGCATTGCCTTGGACTCTCCCAGGTGCCGCTGCGGGATCCCTACCCCGGCCTGGGGCTGGATCGGGCGCTGGCCGTCTGGGCTGCCGGCATCCACTACGGCTGGCCCTGTCTGGTCATCGACGCCGGCACCGCCCTAACCCTGACGGGGGCTGACCCGGAGGGATCCCTGCTGGGAGGGGCGATCCTGCCCGGCCTAGGGCTGCAGGCACAGGCACTGGCCGACCACACCGCCCGCCTGCCCAAAGTGGAGTGGGAGGCGGCGGATCCCTTGCCCCCCCGCTGGGCTAGGGACACGGGGGCTGCCATCCGCAGCGGCATTCTCCACACCCTGCTGGCCGGCTTGCAGGACTTCATCGCCGACTGGCGGCGCCGCTTTCCCCAGGGGCCCCTGCTAGTAACCGGCGGCGATGGCGAGCTGCTCTACGCCCACCTGCGCTTTCTGGACAGGGAACTGCACTGGGATCCCCACCTGGTGTTGCGGGGGATCGCCGGCTGCCGTCAGTTGCACCGCGCTGCTCGGCAGTTCCCTGGTGCAGAATAGAAAACAGTC
>NZ_JANSJA010000274.1:19475-37122 GCF_047462335.1 Synechococcus sp. H60.1 | reverse complement strand
CCGTCAGTTGCACCGCGCTGCTCGGCAGTTCCCTGGTGCAGAATAGAAAACAGTCGCTTGGGGGCTTTTTATCCCCAACCCTAGAGCTCGCTCAGGCCTCCAAGGACTCTGTCCTGCTAGCGCAAACGGAGCGGGCAGCTTCTCTACCTCTTGGCAACCCAGGGATCCCATGGCCAACGGCAACTCCTTCGGCGTCTTGTTTTGCGTCACCACCTACGGCGAGTCCCACGGGGGGGCGGTGGGGGTGGTGGTGGACGGCTGCCCGCCGCGGCTGCCCTTAAGCGAGGCCGACATCCAGGCGGAGCTGGATCGGCGCCGCCCTGGCCAGAGCTCCATCACCACACCGCGCCAGGAGGCGGATCGCTGCGAGATCCTCTCCGGGGTTTTCCAGGGCTTTACGCTGGGCACACCCATCCACATCCTGGTGCGCAACCAGGATGCCCGCCCCCAGGACTACCGCGAAATGGCCACCACCTTTCGCCCTTCCCATGCCGACGCCACCTACCAGGCCAAGTACGGCATCCGCAACTGGCAGGGGGGAGGACGGGCCTCGGCGCGGGAGACCATTGGCCGGGTGGCCGCCGGGGCCATTGCCAAGAAGATCCTGCGTCTGGCGGCAGGGGTGGAGATCCTGGCCTATGTGCAGCGGGTCAAAGACGTGGAGGCGCAGGTGGATCCCAGCTCAGTAACAGCCGAGCAGGTGGAGGCCAACATTGTCCGCTGCCCCGACCCAGAAGCGGCGGCGGCGATGATTGAGAAAATCGAAGCAGCGGCGCGGGAAGGGGATTCTCTCGGGGGAGTGGTGGAGTGCGTGGCCCGCAATGTGCCCCGCGGGCTGGGCTGCCCCGTGTTTGACAAACTAGAAGCCGACCTGGCCAAGGCGGTGATGTCGCTGCCGGCCAGCAAGGGGTTTGAGATTGGGTCGGGGTTTGCCGGCACCTACCTGACGGGCAAGCAGCACAACGATGAGTTTTACATGACCCCCAGCGGCTGGCGCACCCGCAGCAACCGCTCCGGCGGCATCCAGGGGGGCATCAGCAACGGGGAAGATATCGTCCTGCGGGTGGCCTTCAAGCCCACCGCCACCATTCGCCAGCCTCAAAACACGGTCACCCTCGACGGGCAGGAGACGGTCTTGGCGGCGCGGGGGCGCCACGATCCCTGTGTGCTGCCGCGGGCGGTGCCGATGGTGGAGGCGATGGTGGCTTTGGTGCTCTGTGACCATCTGCTGCGCCACCACGGCCAGTGCGGATCCCTAGTCTTGCCGGAGGTGCCCATTCCTGCCGTTCCTGTGCCCCACAGTTAGCGGCAGCCGGTCGGAGCCCTTGCGGAGATCCTGATTGCGCCAGCGGGATCGAGTCTTTGTATCCTGAGAAAGAGGCGGGATCCCTGCTCATGGCCAAGGCCAAAACCGTCTGGGAGTGTAGCCAGTGCGGCGAGCGCTATCCCAAGTTTTTGGGCCGCTGCGACAACTGTGGCGCCTGGAATACCCTGACGGAGGTGGTTCTCACCCCCTCTCCCAAGTCTGGGTCACCCCAGCGTCTTGTCCCCCCGCGCAGCCGCGGCAGCGGGATCCCCCAGGCAGCCCTTCCTCTCGCTCAGGTCCACTCGGATCGCCACCCCCGCCTTTCCTCGGGCTTTGGCGAGTTCGACCGCGTGTTGGGCGGCGGCATTGTGCCGGGATCCCTGGTGTTGATCGGCGGGGATCCGGGCATTGGCAAAAGCACTCTGCTGCTGCAGACTGCTGCTCATCTGGCCAAGGGCGGGCCTGTCTTGTACGTGTCGGGGGAGGAATCGGCCCAGCAGATTAAGCTGCGTGCAGATCGCCTTAGCGGGACGGAGGGGCTGGGGATAGAAAGCGAGCAGCTCTACCTATTGGCCGAGACCGAGCTGGAGGCCATTCTGGCCGAGATCCAGGCTCTGCAGCCGCAGGTGACCATCATTGACAGCATTCAGGCCATCTTCTGGGGGCAGCTTAGCTCAGCGCCGGGATCTGTCTCCCAGGTGCGGGAATGTGCCGGCCTCTTGATGCGGGTGGCCAAAAAACTGGGGGTGGCCCTGCTCATCGTTGGCCATGTCACCAAAGATGGATCCCTGGCCGGGCCCAAGGTGCTGGAGCACTTAGTGGACACCGTCTTGTACTTCGAGGGGGATCGCTTTCAGAGCCACCGCCTGCTGCGCGCCGTCAAAAACCGCTTTGGGGCAGCCCAGGAAATCGGCGTTTTCGAGATGACTGCCTCTGGCTTGGTGGAAGTAGACAACCCCTCGCAGCTTTTTTTGAGCAGCCGGGATCAGGCCACGCCAGGAACAGCCACCATCGTCGCCTGTGAGGGCACCCGCCCTTTGGTGGTCGAGGTGCAGGCCCTGGTCAGCCCCACCAGCTACAGCTCCCCCCGCCGCACCGCCACCGGCATCGAGCTCAACCGCTTTCTGCAGATCTTGGCGGTGCTGGAAAAACGGGTGGGGATCCCGCTTTCCAAATACGACGCCTACATCGCCTCCGCCGGCGGCATCCAGGTGGCCGAGCCGGCTGCCGACTTGGGGGTGGCGGTGGCCGTGGCCGCCAGCTTCCGGGATCGCCAGGTGGATCCCTTCACGGTCTTGATTGGCGAGGTGGGCCTGGGGGGACAGGTGCGCCCGGTGCCGCAGTTGGAGCAGCGCCTCAAGGAAGCCGCCAAGCTGGGGTTCCGCCACGCCATCATCCCCAACAGCCCTGTTTTGGCCGACGCTGGCCTGCGCCTAAGCCGGGTGCAGCGGCTGCTGGAGGCCCTGCTGGTGGCTCTGCCCAGCTCCGAGCCTACCCAGTGAGAGGGGATCCCCAACTGGCCCAGCTCGGCAGTCGATCTTCCGCCGAGAACCAATCTGCGGGCAAATGTCATTCATATCTATAGCGTTATATAGTAAAGTTTAATGCAAGGACAGCGACTCGATCCCTGCTCGGGTGGGCACCCTATCCTACAGACACTGGCGAAAGATACTGACCAAGGATCGACCTATGGCGTTGGTAGCCCTGTTTATCTTCGTGGTGTACCTGATCGTCTCCCGCTTGAACGCCCAAGCAGAGCGCTAGCTGCTCTCCAAAAGGGATCCGGCCAAAGCTGAGGAGGTCTGGCAGGATTTTTTGTCTCTTGCTCTGCTCAAGGGGGCAGGCCCTCAGCCCAGGGTTGGGCTTCTATCTCTGGCGTGGGATTGGAGAAGCTCTCTGGTCACCCTTTTCCCAGCAGCCTTTGCTACCCTCGAGATGGTTTCATATCGGCTGATCGACAAACAACCGAGCAGCCCCTAGCAACCCTGCAAGGGATCCCGGCATCATGGTTTCTGCACCTTCTAGCCCCCTCAAGCCCTCGACACCAGCAGCGGAGTTTCCACCGCCGCCGCCACCGGATGTCAGCGACCTGACAATCGAGGACGACCAGCCTGTAGACAGCATCTACTCAGAGAAGCTGCAGCGCCTGCTCACCAGCGCCCTCTACGCTTCCTTCCAGCCCAGGGCCAAAGACAGCGGCGAGCCGATCCCCTTCTTGGCCACGGCCAACGTCGGCCTGTTCTACGCCCTCAAGCTGCCGCCGCTGGTGCCCGATGTCATGCTCAGCCTGGAGGTGGCTCCCCCCGCCAGCTTCGAGCGCAAGGAAGATCGCACCTACTTCGTCTGGGAGATGGGCAAGCCCCCCGACGTGGTCATTGAGATTGTCTCCAACCGCGAGGGGGAAGAGCTGGGTCGCAAACTCAGGGACTATGCCCGCGCTGGGGTGGCCTACTACGGGGTGTACGATCCTTTGCGGCAACTGCGGGAGTTACAGGGATCCCCGCTGGTTCTTTTTCAGCGGCGGGGGGGAGAGCTGGTTCCCTTCGATTCCACTTGGCTGGAGGAGATTGGCCTGGGCTTGACCCTCTGGCAGGGATCCTTCGAGGGCGTCAACACGGAATGGCTGCGCTGGTGTGACCGAGAGGGCCAAGTTTTGCCCACCGGCGACGAAAAGGCCGCCCTAGAGCAGCAGCGGGCCGAAAGAGAACGCCAACGGGCCGAAAGACTTTTGGAGCTGCTGCGTTCCCACGGGATCGCGCCGCCGGAAGAGTAAAAAAAGGATCCCGTCCGTTCCTGAAATCCTCTATTCCCTTTACTTCTATGTCCACTCTCCCCAGCAGCAGTGAAGCCGCCCAACGGGCCGCCCGTCTCGAGAAAGCCCGCCATCTGCAGGAGCAAGGGATCCTGCCCTATGCCTATTCTTTCCCGGTTACCCACCTGGCCGCCGAGTTGCAGGCCCAATTTGCCGATCTCGAGCCCGGCGCCGAGCGGGAGGATGTGCAGGTGGCCGTGGCCGGGCGGATCCGGGCGCGGCGGGTCATGGGCAAACTGGCCTTTTTTACCCTCCAGGATCGCTCCGGCACCATCCAGCTCTACCTAGAAAAGCAACGGCTGACGGAGCACATGGGAGAGCTGGCTTTCAAGAACCTGGACAAGCTCCTCGACGTGGGCGACTGGCTGGGAGCCAAGGGCTGTCTCAAGCGCACCGAAAAAGGCGAGTTGTCGGTGCGGGTGGACGAGTACCAGGTGCTGACCAAGGCGCTGCTGCCCCTGCCCGACAAGTGGCACGGCCTACGGGATGTGGAGAAACGCTACCGCCAGCGCTACGTCGATCTCATCGTCAACCCCGAGGTGAAGCAAACCTTGCTCGACCGGGCCAAGATCGTCCGCTCCCTGCGGCAGACCCTGGAGGAGCAGGGCTTTGTGGAGATCGAGACGCCGGTGTTGCAGGTGATCCCCGGCGGGGCGGAGGCGCGGCCTTTCATCACCCACCACAACGCCCTGGATCTGGATCTCTACTTGCGCATCGCCACCGAGCTACACCTGAAGCGGCTGGTGGTGGGCGGGATCGAGCGGGTGTACGAAATTGGGCGGGTCTTTCGCAACGAAGGCATCTCCACCCGCCACAACCCGGAGTTCACCTCGCTAGAGGCCTATCAAGCCTTTGCCGACTACCACACCATGATGGAGCTGACCGAAACCCTGGTCTGCAACGCCGCCCTGGCGGTACGGGGATCCCTGCAAATTACTTACCAAGGGGAAGCCATCGACCTCACCCCACCCTGGCGGCGGGTGACGATACAGGAGTTGGTGGAAGAGGCCACCGGCATCTTCATCGACGTGGAAAAGGGATCCACTGCTGAGCTCTTGCCCGCCCTGGCCGAGCAGGGGATCCCCGATCTCTCCCCCCAGGACTCCCCTGGCAAGCTGCTGGTCAAAGCCTTCGAGCACTGCTGCGAAAGCCGTCTGCGCCAGCCGACTTTTGTTCTGGACTATCCCCTGGAGGTATGTCCGCTCACCAAGCCCCACCGCAGCAAGCCGGGGTTGGCGGAGCGCTTTGAGCTGTTTATCGTCGGGCGAGAGACGGCCAACGCCTACTCGGAGCTGACCGACCCGGTAGACCAACGGCAGCGGCTGGAGGCCCAGGCGGCCCTGAAGGCAGCCGGAGACGAAGAGGCCCACTTTCTCGACGAGGACTTCCTCACCGCCCTGGAGTACGGCCTTCCTCCCACCGGCGGCCTGGGCATCGGCATCGACCGTCTGGCGATGCTGCTGTGCGACGCCCCTAGCATCCGTGATGTCATCGCCTTCCCGCTGCTGCGACCGGAGACGGGAGAAAGCCCTGAACAGGAAAAAGCCCCTGGATAGGGGCCTATGCTACAAGGGCACGGTTCAGGGAAGTTACATCATCCCCGCACCGCCGGAGCGGCCTGTTCCTGTTTTCGTCTTAGGTTCGGGCTTTTCCACCACAATGGCTTCAGTGGTGAGGTACATGGCGGCGATGGAAGCCGCGTTTTGCAGCGCCGAGCGCACCACCTTGGCCGGATCCACGATCCCCTGGGCAAACATATCGACATAGGTTCCGGTCAGGGCGTCGAAGCCAAAGGGCATCTCCTTCTCCAGAACCTTTTCCACCACCACAGACCCCTCCAGGCCAGCATTGTGGGCAATCTGATAGAGCGGCGCCTGTAAAGCCCGGCAGACGATGTCCGCCCCCACCTGCTCTTCTGCGTTCAAGGTGGCCTTAAAGACCGGGATCCCTTTGGAAAGATGCAGCAGCGTTGCCCCGCCACCGGGGACAATCCCTTCCTCCACTGCCGCCCGCGTGGCATTGAGGGCATCTTCAATGCGCAGCTTGCGATCCTTGAGCTCCGTTTCGGTGGCAGCCCCCACCTTGATCACCGCCACCCCACCGGCCAGCTTGGCGATCCGCTCCTGCAGCTTCTCGCGGTCGTACTCGGAATCGGTGGTCTCCAGTTGCTTGCGGAGTTGGGCCACCCGCTTCTCCACCGCCGCTTTGGTGCTGCCATCGGTGACAATGGTGGTCTTGTCTTTGGTAACGGTAATCTTGCGGGCCACCCCCATCATGTCTAGGGTGACATTTTCCAGTTTGATGCCAATATCTTCGGAGATGAGCTGCCCACCAGTGAGGATGGCAATGTCCTCCAACATGGCCTTGCGTCGATCCCCAAAAGCCGGCGCCTTCACCGCCACCGCGTTCAACACCCCCCGCAGGCGGTTCACCACCAAGGTGGCCAGCGCCTCTCCTTCGACATCTTCCGCAATGACCAGCAGCGGCCGCCCCTCTCGTGCCACTCGCTCCAGAACAGGCACCAGATCTTGTAGGCTGGAGAGCTTGTTGCTGGTGATGAGCAGATAGGCATTTTCGTATTCGGCCACCATCCGCTCCGTATCAGTCACGAAATAAGGGGAAATGTAGCCGCGGTCGAACTGCATCCCTTCGACAACTTCCAATTGGGTTTCCAGCGACTTGGACTCTTCGACCGTGATCACCCCATCTCGCCCCACGGCATCCATGGCTTTGGCAATCATCTCCCCCACTTCCGGGTCGTTGCCGGCAGAGATGGTAGCCACCTCGGCGATGGTCTTGCGGCCTTCCACAGGCTTGGCATGGGCGGCAATTTGCTTCACCAGGTAGGCGGTGGTCTTCTCGATGCCGCGCCGCAAGGCTACGGGGTTGGATCCTGCCGAAATATTCTTCAGCCCTTCCCGCACCATGCTCTGGGCCAAAATGGTGGCTGTGGTGGTGCCGTCTCCGGCCACGTCGTTGGTCTTGGTGGCCACTTCTCGCATCAACTGGGCACCGGTGTTCTCCAAAGGATCCGCCAACTCAATTTCTTTGGCAATGGTGACCCCGTCGTTGACGATCTGGGGAGCGCCAAACTTCTTCTCCAGAACAACGTTGCGCCCTTTGGGGCCAACCGTAACCTTGATTGCATCCGCCAGTTGATTGATGCCCTGCTCCAATGCCTTGCGGGCCTCTTCTTTAAACAGAATCTGCTTGGCCATAGAATCCGCGATCCTCGTAATTTCAACTGGGCTACTTAGCGCTGAGTGCTGCTAGGCAGAGTGGGATCCCAGAAGAGCCCCAGCGATCCATCGGCTTGGCCGAGTGCAGAGTTAGCACTCTGAAACCTCGAGTGCTAATCTAACCCAAAAGCGGGATCCCCAGCAAGATGAGTTGAGTTTGGAGTCGCGGCCTTAGCGGGGATGGGAGAGTTAGGCGTTGCCACCGATGAGGATGTCGGGAAACTGGGCTTGGGCTTCGCTGATGGGGCGCTCGCGTCCGCCGTTTTGCCAGTAGTTGATCAGTTCAGTGGCTTGGTTGAGCAGAGTGATGCGATCTTCCTCGCTGATCCAAGTTTTGCTCTCCAGCTCAGCTTTGAGCTGTTCCCAGGCGTCATCTCGCGGCCAGAAGAAGTAGCGGGTGAGGGGGCTGCGGTTTTTGGCCACCACCTGATCCACGGCAATGGCCAAATCGTTTTCCAGCCAGAGAGCTTTTAGGGCAAGTTTCGGCAAGGCTCTTTTCTCCTTTGCAGGACTCGACAGGTCACACGCTGGCTCGGCCTGAGCCGGGCAGCCTTCTATTCTGACATAAGTCCGGATCCCTCAGGGGATAGGCCCGCTCAGCCCTGTTTAGGTCTTGGGGCAAAAGCGCTTAGATCGCAGAGGGCTGTTTTCCCTTTCAGCACCAAATCTCTCAGGACGGCGGCGCTAATCGGGGCCAGCAACACCCCATTGCGGTAGTGGCCAGTGGCAACAAAAAGATTGACATAGCCGGGAGCCGGCCCCAGGATGGGGGCACGCTGCCCCAGCGGTCGGGGTCGATGGCCGGCCCAGTGCTCCAGCAGGGTGGCTTCGGCTAGGGCCGGGCAAAGCTGGATGGCGTGGGCCAGCAGATCCTGTAAGGCCAGCAGCGTCGGCTCAGGCTGGGTGGCCTGAAACTCCACGGTTGCCCCCACCCACAGGGATCCATCGCCGAGGGGAACCAGGTGCAGATCCGCGGCGCTCACGACCGGCCCCAGAGGGATCCCAGCGGCTTTGATCCGCAGGGCCTGGCCCTTGACAGCCTGCAGCGGTATCTGCAACCCCAGCTCCTCAGCCAAAGGGGAGCTGCCCAGGCCGGCAGCGAGAACGACATAGCCTGCCGAGAAGGTAAAGGCCGGCGTATAAACTGCCTGCAGGCGAAAGGGAGGATCCAGGCTGCGCTGCATCTTCTGAACCGGCTGGTGAAAGAAAAAGCGGCAGCCTCTACGCTGGGCTGCTTCCACAAGCGCCTGCGTGAGGAGGCGGGGTTGGATCTGCCGATCTTGGGGCGAGTAGATGGCCCCGGCCAGGTCGCCGCGCAGGCCCGGCTGCAGGGATCCCACTTCGCCGGGGCTAAGCAGCTCCAGGCGGTAACCTGCTTGCCGCCGAGCCGCCAGGGTTGCTTGCCAAGCGTCCACTTCCTCCTCCCGAAGGAGCTTGAGGATGCCGTGCCGATTGACGGGCAAATTCCGACCCAAGTCCGCTTCCAGCCGGGCAATCAAGGGATCAAACTGCTCTAGGCTTTTCAGGCGCAACTGCACCACCTCCCCATCCGGCTGGCGGCTGCAGATCCCCATCAACACCCCCAGTGACGCGCCCGTGGCGCCTGAGGCCGGATCCTTGGCGTCGATCCCAACCACTGATAGCCCTGCGGAAGACAGCTCGTAGGCGATGGCACAGCCCACCACGCCACAGCCAATCACCAAAACGTCACAGTTCAAGGTTCTTCCTCAAAGAGATCCCTTTTGCCGTGATACCCCATTCTCCGGGCGGGATCCCTTCTGGAGAGCGGCCAGCTTTGCCGCCCTTGTCCTCTGCGGCAAAAAGTAGGGGAAACGGCTAAGATGTCGACATCCCCGACTGCCTTCGCCCATGGATACTGAACTGCTGCTGCCCGACATCGCTGATCTGGTCACTGAGGACGATACCCCGGTGGATAACTTTGCCTCTGAAAAGCAGCAGCGTCTCCTGACGGGGGCACTCTACAGCTCTCTGCCCCACAAAACCTTCCTGGCAGCAGCCAATGTGGGCATCTACACCACCCCTAACCGGCCTCCCATCGTGCCGGATGTTTTTCTCAGCCTGGATGTCACGGTGCCGGAACAATGGTGGGAGAAGCAGAACCGTTGCTATCTGCTCTGGCAATTTGACAAGCCGCCGGATGTGGTGATTGAGATTGTCTCCAACCGCGAAGGCGACGAGCTAGGGGGCAAGCTCAGTCGCTACGAGCAGATGCGGGTCAGCTACTACGTGGTTTTTGATCCCAACCACGAGCTGGGGCCAGAGGAGCTGCGCATTTTCGAGCTGCGAGGCCGCCACTATGCGGAAATGACCGAGACCTGGCTGGAACAGGTGGAGCTGGGCCTGAAGCTGTGGGACGGAGTTTTCGAGGGGAAACAAGCCCGCTGGCTGCGCTGGTGCGATGCCCAAGGGCAGTTGCTGTTGACGGGAGATGAGCGGGCCGAGCTGGAGCACCAACGAGCCGAGCGGGAGCGCCAGCGGGCCGAGCTGGAACGCCAACGAGCCGAGCGGGAGCACCAGCGGGCCGAGCTGGAACGCCAACGAGCCGAACAGGAGCGCCAACGGGCTGAGCGTCTGGCGGAAAGGTTGCGGGCTTTGGGCGAGGATCCTGATCTGGAGAGGTGACATACTCCTGGCCCTCACCGCATCCCACCCTAAGTGAAGGTCTCAGGAAAACCTATCTCCAAAGTCGCTGGGGATCCCCCGCTTTCCCCTACACTCAAAGAGGGAGCTACCCCCAAGTTGGGAAATCGTCCAGATGGGCTATCGCCGCCAGGATTGGTTGGCCTACTGGCTGCTCAAGTGGCTAGTGGTCAATCCACTGTTTCGGGGACTGTATTTTGGCCGCACCTATGGCCAGGAAAACGTGCCTCGCCAGGGATCCCTGATCATTGTCAGCAACCATGCCAGCCACTTGGATCCGCCGCTGGTGGCCAATGCAGTGCGCCGCCCTGTAGCCTTCATGGCCAAGGAAGAGCTGTTTCGGGTGCCAGCGCTGAAGCAGGTGATCCGGCTCTACGGGGCCTACCCGGTCAAGAGAGGCGGCTCTGACCGCGCTGCCTTGCGAGCCACGGAAGCAGCCCTGGCGCGGGGATGGGCGGTGGGGATCTTTCTCAACGGCACCCGCACCCCCGATGGCCGCATTCCCCAGCCTCACCTGGGGGCTGCCTTGGTGGCAGCGCGCACCCAGACACCTCTGCTCCCCGTGGCCCTCTGGGGTACCGAGAAGGTGCTGCCCAAGGGATCCCGCTGGCCACGGCTGTTCTGCCCCATCACGGTGCGCATCGGCAAGGTGATCCCCCCCCCTGCTTCCAGCGATAAGGCTGATTTGCAACAGGCGACGGCAGAGTACGTGCAGGCTATCCACGCTCTTTTGGATCAGGGGCGCTGAGGGTATCTTGGGCTACCAGATACTCGGCCACCGGGATCCCGCCCAGGATATGCTCTTGCAGCACCCGCTCTATCACCGGGGGCGTGGCCGAGTGGTACCAAAACCCACCGGGATACACCAACAGCACTGGCCCGGGAACACCATAGTTGCAGGCCCGCAGGCAGTTGGCCTTGGTGCGGTTGACGCGCAGAGGGCCTACGCCCGCCAGCTCTAGGTTCAACTGCTGAATCCGCAGCCTCAGGTATTCCCAGGCTTCCAGTCCCACCGCTTTCTCGCAGCACTTGGGCTTGGTCTGGTCGGCGCAGAGAAAGAGATGCCAATGGTAGGACGGAAGCGGAGCCGGCTGAGGTTCTGAAGATGCGGTTGCCGGCGGGGGAAGGGGAGCGGAAAGCTGGGTCATAGAGGAGCCCTCTAGCCTACTGCTACTAGATAATCGCTAGATAATTATATGAGAATATGAGTGGCTAAAGAAGATGCCGGGCATCCCGACAAACCCTGTGACCCTTAGGGAATGGGGTAGAGGTCTAGGGCTGGGCTGTCCTAGCCTGGATAATACAGATCCCTCACCTGTCCGGCAATGGTGAACGACGCTCCCCAACAGCGGCTGTTTCTCGCCCTCCTACCCCCGGCAGACCTGCAGGAGCAAGTGACCGCCATCAAACAACAGTTTGCCGAGCAATTTGCCAGCCGCGCAGCCCTGCGCTCGCCTCCTCACATTACCCTGGTGCCTCCTTTCGAGTGGCCCACTGCCGAGCTGCCAGCCCTGACGGGATCCCTGGGAGAGTTTGCCAAGGAGCAGGCTCCGGTTGCCGTTGAGCTCCGCGGCTTCGGTGCCTTCGCGCCACGGGTTATCTATATCCACGTCGAGCCCTCCCCTGAGCTGCAACAGCTCCAGGCCAAGACACAGCGCCACGTGAATCTGCTGCTTAAGCCAGAGCCAGCCCCTACCCCAGCTCGTCCCTTTGTCCCCCACATGACTGTGGCCTTTCGGGATCTCAGCCCGGCCCAGTTTCGCACCGCCTGGCCACAGTTCAAAACTCGCCCTTTCCAGGGATCCTTTCTCGCCTCCGCTCTCACCCTCCTCAGCCATGACGGCAAGCGCTGGCAAGTTTTTGCCGAATTCTCCCTCTCCGCCTCTGAGGGATTGAGACAGGAAACAACAGCCTACTCAACCCAGTGAGCAGCCATGTATTCAGCCAGATCCAGCACCCGCTGCGAGTAGCCCCACTCGTTGTCGTACCAGGCCATCACCTTCACCAGATCCCCGTCCAGCACACTGGTCATCTCCGCATCCACAATCGCCGAGCAGTCGTGGCCGCGATAGTCGATGGAGACCAAGGGGATATCGGAGTAGGCAATGATCCCTTTCATCGTGGTCTCTGAAGCTTCCTTGAGAGCCGCGTTCACCTCTTCGGCAATCACACGCCGCTCTGTTTGCACCACCAAGTCTACCAGCGACACATTGGGCGTGGGAACCCGTACTGCCACCCCGTTCAGCTTGCCCTTCAGTTCGGGGATCACCAGCGCTACTGCCTTGGCCGCCCCGGTGGTAGTGGGCACCATGCTCAGCGCCGCCGCCCGCGCCCGTCGCAGATCGCGGTGGCCACCATCCAAAATCCGCTGGTCGCCGGTGTAGCTGTGGGTGGTGGTCATCGTAGCCCGCAGGACGCCGAACTTGTCCAGCAGCACCTTGAGGAGCGGTGCAAGGCAGTTGGTGGTGCAACTGGCGTTGCTGACAATGTTGTGCCGCACCGGGTCATAGGTGTGTTGGTTAACGCCATACACAAAGGTAGGGATGTCGCCTCCCTTGGCCGGAGCCGTGATCATCACCTTCTTGGCTCCCGCCTCTATGTGTTTAGAGGCACCCTGGTAGTCTACAAAAACACCTGTGGCCTCAATAACAAGATCCACTTTCCACTCTTTCCAGGGCAGGTTGCTGGGGTTGCGATCGGAAACGGCGTGGATGTGCTTGCCGTTAACCAGCAGGCCACCCTCGGTAGCCTCCACTTCCACCCCTTGCAGTGGCCCGAGGATGGAGTCGTACTTGAGCAGATGGGCAGCCGTGCGAGCGTCTGAGGTGTCGTTGATGGCAACAATATCCAAGTTAGACTGGGAGCGCCCCAGCCAACAACGCAAAAAGTTGCGACCGATGCGACCGAATCCGTTGATGGCTACCCTGACCACTGCTCTTAACCTCGCTGCTTGAAATGCTTCGGGAGCTGCTGCTTAGCACATAATACCGCAAGCCCTGGCTATTCTGAAGATAAAATTTGGGATCCCACCGCTTGATTTTTGGCTTCTTTGTAGGAGTGCCAGAACCTTGATTCTAGGGATCCCAGCCTGCCGGCAGGGGTTCTTTTTCCTCAAGCAGGATAGCGCTGCTGCAGCAGGGCCATAGCCGAGGCGACATTTTCCGCCCCCCGTTGTTCCAGGAGATCTGCGAACATGCTGTCGAGCCAAAAGAGGCGCTCGCCGATGATCTGGGTCCAGGCGCGGTAAAGCTTCACCTGGACTTCCAGGGGCAATAGGAGCAGCCCTTCGCTGGAGAGGCGCAGGGTTTGCACCTCGGTTAGGCTCACTGCGGTAAAGGAGCGCCGCCGCCCCGTCAGCAAGGAAAGTTCTCCAAACACGCGCCCAGCATGCAGTGTTGCCAGCCAGTAATCGCCGGGATAGCGCATGTACTGGCGCCGCAGCTCCACGATCCCGCTGAGAACTACGTACAGGTCGCTGCTGGGATCCCCTTCTTGGAAGATTACCTGGCCGGGAGAAAAGCGACTGGGCAGTAGGGCAGCCGTCAATGCCTTCCACTCAGCATCTGCCAAGGACTGAAAGAGCAAGTGGTCGCGAACACGCTCAAACGGATAACGGGTGCTGCTCATCGGGTCAGCGGCTGGAAGTGCTTGGGGCCGGCTCTGTTTCATCCTACCGTCACCCCACGTTTTGGGTAGGAAGGATCCCTGCAAAAGGCTTGGGCGAGAAGGCCATTTTCCAACATGTAGAATTTTTGCCGGCCATAGCGCCGGCAGAAGTTCTGCCTAGGCAGGCTGTGGGGGTTCCTGAAAAAGCCGAAGAAGCTCGCCAGTCCTTCCCGGGAAGCGGCAAAGATGCATACAAATGGAGAAAGCTCTCTAGGGATCCCAATCGATGCAGCCTGGTTCGATTGTCCGCTGCCGCGAGCGCGAGTGGGTGGTGCTCCCCGCTGATTCCGAAGAAGGGGTAGTGCTGCGGCCCCTTACTGGCACGCCAGAGGACGCGATTTGCCTTCACCGACAACTGATGAACCTCATAGGCGGCACCTTGCCCTTTGAGCGCATCGAGCCGGCCTTCTTCCCGCTGCCCCGCGCCGACCAAGTTGCCGATGCTGCAGCCGCCCATCTCCTCTGGCAGGCAGCGCGCCTTATCTTACGCGAGGGCGCCACTCCCTTCCGCTCGCTGGGGCGCATCTCCATCCGGCCACGAACCTACCAGTTTGTGCCGTTGCTCATGGCGCTGCGCCTTGATCCGGTGCGGCTATTTATTGCCGATGATGTGGGAGTGGGCAAGACCATTGAAGCGCTGCTGATAGCCAGAGAACTTCTGGATCGCGGCGAGATCCGCCGCTTTTGTGTCCTCTGCCCGCCTTACTTGTGCGAGCAGTGGGCCAGGGAGCTGGCGGAAAAGTTTAACCTCGAGCCGGTAGTTATCCGGTCGGGGACGGTAGGGCAACTGGAGCGGCAAACCCCGCCGGGACAAAATCTCTACGAATACTTCCCGGTGCAGGTGGCCAGCATTGATTTTGTTAAAACGGAGCGCAACCGCCCTCAATTTCTGCAGTTTTGTCCTGAGCTGATCATTGCCGACGAAGTGCACGGGGCGGCAGCGGCCAGTTCCGGCAGAGCTCAGCAGGAGCGGCATGCTCTTTTGAGAGCTATTGCCCAAGCGCCCAACCGCCACCTAATCCTGCTGACGGCTACTCCCCACAGCGGCATCCCAGAGGCCTTCCGGTCGTTGCTGGGGCTGCTGCGGCCGGAGTTCGAGGAGTGGGACCTTCAGGATCTCAAGGAGAACCAGCGCATCGAGCTGGCCCGTCACTTTGTCCAGCGCACACGGCGGGACATCAAGGAGACCTGGCAAGAAACCGCCTGCTTCCCAACCCGGGAAGCTGAAGATGAGACCTATGACCTTTCACGCTGCTACCGCGAGCTGTTTGAGCGCACCTATGCCTTCTGCTCGGAGCTGGTGCGCACCGGCCAGCAGATGGAGCAGCGGCGGCGGCGCGTACGCTACTGGGGGGCGCTGGCTCTTTTGCGCTGTGTCATGTCCAGTCCGGCAGCGGCTCTGGCGGCGCTGGCCAATCGCAGCGCAGGCTCTCGGGAAGAAGAGGCTGAGGAGAGCTTTAGCCGCTGGGTGTTCGAGTCGGCACAAGAGCGTACTGACGACGAATTACCGCTGCCAGCTCTTGAAGCTGCAGAGCAAACTCTGCCCGACAGCGACCGCCGCCGGTTGCGGGAGCTTGCCCGTCTGGCCCACCAACTTCACGGCGTAGACCAAGACACCAAGCTGGCGCGGGCCATCGAGCTGGTGAAGCGGCTCCTCGCCGAGGGCTTTCACCCCATTCTCTGGTGCCGCTATGTGGCCACAGCAGGGTATCTTGCCGACCACCTTCGGCAGCACCTGGGATCCGCAACTCAGGTAGCCTGCGTAACCGGCCGCATGGGCGACGAGGAACGGGAGGCCAAGATTGCGGAAATTGCCGTTGACCAGCCACGGGTGCTGGTGGCCACCGACTGCCTCTCGGAAGGGATCAACCTGCAGGAAAAGTTTACAGCCGTCATCCACTACGACCTGCCCTGGAACCCCAACCGGCTGGAACAGCGGGAGGGGCGGGTGGATCGCTATGGCCAACGGGCCGAACGGGTCAAGGTCGTCCGCTTTTTCGGGCGGGATAACCCTGTGGACGGTGCGGTGCTGCAGGTGCTGCTGGACAAGGCGCGGGAAATCCGCCGCACCCTTGGCACCCACGTGCCTGTGCCCGAAGCGAGTGAAAGCGTTACCCAGGCGGTGCTGGAGGCCCTTTTTCTGCGCCAGGGATCCGGCTCAGGGGAGCGCCAGTTGGCGCTGGATCTGGGGATGGCAGAGGTGAGCCAGTTTCACGCCCAGTGGGATCGCTCTGCTGAGCAGGAGCGGCGCAACCGCACCCGTTTTGCCCAGCGATCCCTCAAGCCGGAAGAAGTGCAGCGGGAACTGGAGGCCACAGACGCTGTGCTGGGGGATCCGCAGGCCGTGCAGCAATTTTTTCTAACTGCTGCCCAGCGCCTAGGCCTGGCTGTGATCCCTGACCGGCAGTCTGGAGTCTTCCGGGTCAACCTCAGCCAGGAGGGCACGGCAACCCTGCCGGAGGCCATTCGTTCAGTCCTGCCCCGGCCCAAGGGTGGACAGTGGCGGATTAGCTTCATCTCCCCCACGCCGGAAGGAGCGGAATACGTTGGCCGCAACCACCGCCTCATCGCTGCCCTGGCCCACTTTTTGTTAGAGAAGGCCTTAGATAAGCCTGAAGAGGCCGTCGTCTCCCGCTGCGGGGTCATTCGGACACGGGCTGTGGCTGCGCTCACCACCCTCTTGTTGCTGCGGGTGCGCTACCTAGTGGAGCAGCCGCTGGCTCAGCCTCTGCTAGCGGAGGAGGTGCTGGTGCTGGGAGGGGTTGGCCTAGAAAGAGGCGAAGCCCGCTGGCTGGAAAGTAGGGCAGCGCTCCAGCTTTTGGCCGCAGCCAAGCCAGATGCCAACCTGCCGCTTGTAGAAAAGCAGGAGTTGGTGCAGCAGGTGCTAGACAGCCTCAGCCCCTGGCCGCCGACTGCAGAAAACTGGGGTCTAGGACACCCCCTTCAGCAAGGGATCCGGGAGGCCATTTTCCAGCGAGCTGGCGAGCTGGCTGAGGCCCACAAGCGCATCCGACAGGCCATCTCCCAGCGCGTGCGCGGGCTGGAGGTTAAGCCGCAGTTTCCCCCCGATCTGCTGGGAATTCTTGTCCTACAACCTCTGCTGTCCAGATGAGCCAATTTCCTGCTGTACGCCTTGAAGGGGGCCTCTTGGGGCCGGACATCCTGGAGCAGCTTTTGGCTGGCGAGCTGTCAGGCCAGAAGCCGAAAGACTTTGGGCTAGAAGACAAGCGCAGCCTGACGGAAGAAATTGCCAGCGTCTTTGCCGAGGCCCGCACCCAGTGGGAAGTTTTCCGCCGCCGGCTGGCCCGTCTGCCGGAAGGGGATCCGGCCACGTCGGTTACCCGCGATGCCTGGGTTATTCCCTTTCTTAGCTTTCTGGGCTACGAGCTGCGCTACAACCCACGGGCCTATGAGCTGGACGGTGCCACCTTTGCCATTTCGCACCGCGCCGGCGAAGCAGAGGATGCCCCGCCGGTGCACATTGTGGGGGTACGCCAGGAGCTGGGGCGGCTGGCTTCCACCGGCAGGCCGCGTCTAGCCCCTCACTCACTGCTGCAGGAGTATCTCAACCGCAGCGAGCACCTCTGGGGCATCGTCACCAACGGGCTGACCCTCCGTCTATTGCGGGACAGCACCTTTGTGCGCCGGCAGGCCTATGTGGAGTTTGACCTGCAGCAGATCCTAGAGGAGCAGCGCTTTAACGACTTTGCCATCCTGTTTCGCCTGCTGCACCGCAGCCGTTTGCCCCAAAAGGCAGAGCAGGCGCGGGAGTGTTGGCTGGAGAAGTACTACCAGCAGGCTCTGGAACAGGGGGGGCGAGTCCGCGAGCGGCTGCGGGATGGGGTGGAAGAGTGCCTCAAGGGCCTGGCCAAGGGTTTTCTTGCCCATCCCAAAAACTCCCACCTGCGTTCTCCAGGATCGAACTGCCTTACCCCGGAGGAGTTCTACCGGCAACTGCTGCGG
>NZ_JANSJA010000274.1:16384-19375 GCF_047462335.1 Synechococcus sp. H60.1 | reverse complement strand
TTCTCCAGGATCGAACTGCCTTACCCCGGAGGAGTTCTACCGGCAACTGCTGCGGCTGGTCTACCGCTTTTTGTTTCTCTTAGTCTCGGAGGAGCGGGGGCTAATTAGCGCCAGCCCCCTCTACCGGGATCACTACGGCGTGAGTCGGCTGCGGCGACTTTTGGAGCGGCGCAGCGCTTTTACGGAGCATGAGGATCTCTGGTGCAGCCTGCGGGTGCTCTGGCGAGTGCTTTCCCAGGAGGAGCTGGCAGAGCATCTAGGGGCTGCACCTCTCAACGGCGAGTTGTTTGCCCCTTTGGAGCTGGATGGGTGCAGCCTGAGCAACCGGGATCTGCTGCAGGCCTTCTGGCACCTGGCCTACTACCAAGAGAACGCGACCTCGCCGCCGCGCCGGGTCAACTACGCCGCTTTGGACGTAGAGGAGCTGGGATCCGTCTACGAAAGCCTGCTCGACTACCGGCCCCAGATTGACACCTCAGGCAGTGTGCCCTGCTTTGACTTAGGCTACGGCTCCGAGCGCAGAAGTACCGGCTCCTACTACACCCCGCCGGAGCTGGTGGCAGAACTTGTCCGCTCGGCCCTGGAGCCAGTGCTGCAGGAGCGGCTGAAGTCTGCAGCCGGCCGTGAGGAAAAGGAACGGGCCATCCTATCGCTGCGGGTTCTGGATCCCGCCTGTGGCTCTGGGCATTTTCTCTTGGCGGCTGCCCGACATCTGGGCAAGGAGCTGGCCAAGGTTCGCACCGGCGAAGAGGAGCCCGCCCCCGAGACTGTGCGCGAGGCCATCCGCGACGTGGTGGCCCACTGCCTCTACGGCGTGGACAAAAACCCCTTGGCGGTGGAACTCTGCCGCGTGGCCCTCTGGCTGGAGGCCCATTGCGCCGGCAAACCGCTTACCTTCCTCGATCACCGCATCAAGTGTGGCGACTCGCTGGTGGGGGTGCTGGATCTAAAGGTTCTGGAAAAGGGCCTTCCTGATGCTGCTTTCGAGCTGGTAAGTGCCGACTCCAGGGAGGCTGCCCGCTCTCTGAAGGGGCGAAATCGCGCCGAGCGCAGGGATTTGGAAACAGGCCAGCTTTCTCTGCCGCTTGAGGCCGACCAGGTGGTGGCCCAGCTCAGCCAGGAGCGGCAGCAGCTCGAAGCTATCCAGGACGACTCGCCAGCCAATGTACGCCGCAAGCAGGAGCTCTACACCCGCTACTGTCAAAACCCAGAACACCAGAAACTGACAGAAGCCTGCAACCTTTGGACGGCGGCCTTTTTCCAGCGCTTGACCTCGGACTTCTCGGCGGCCATTACCACGAAAGCGGTCAGCGAGCGGCTGGAAAATCGAGCCAACTCCCGCGCTCTGGCCACCGCCGTAGCCCTGGCTTGCGAACAGCGCTTCTTCCACTGGCCACTGGAGTTCCCGGAGGTGTTTCACCTTCCCCCCTCGCCCGGAGAAGGGGGCTGGGGGGGTGAGGGCGGCTTCGATGTTATCCTCGGCAACCCACCCTGGGAGATGATCCAGCTAGAGGAGCAGGAATTCTTCGCTAGCCGCGACACTGTGATAGCTGAGGCACCCAACGCTGACGCTCGCAAGCGGCTCATCGCAGCACTCGCCGACACCAACCCCACCCTCTGGCAAGACTATCAGCGCGCCTTGCACGCCGCCGAAAGCACCAGCCGCTTCCTGCGTGGCAGTGGGCTATATCCCCATACCGGTCGTGGGCGCATCAACACCTACTCTGTGTTTGCCGAGCGCGTCCGCGCCCTGCTCAACCCTCGCGGGCGGGCCGGCATCATCGTGCCAACCGGCATCGCCACCGACGCCACCAACCAATTCTTCTTCGCCGACCTGGTGGAAAAGGGGCAATTGGTCAGCCTGTTTGATTTTGAAAACCGCGAAAAGCTCTTCCCTGCAGTTATTTCACTCATGAAGTTCAGCCTGCTTACCATATCTGGCGCAGGCGACCCGGCGCGCGAGATGCAGTTCGCCTTTTTCTGCCATAAACCCGAAGACATACGAAAGCCAACGAAGCTCCTGCATCTGCCACCGAAGGACTTGGCCCGTATCAATCCCAACACCCGCACCCTGCCCGTCTTCCGCACCCGTCAGGATGCCGAGCTGACAAAGGCTATCTACCAGCGCGTGCCGGTGCTAGTGAATGAAAACTCTCCCCTCTCTCCCACAAGGGGAGAGGGGGACCGGGGGGGTGAGGGCAACCCCTGGGGCGTTCAGTTTAAGCAAGGACTTTTCAACATGTCTTCCGACTCCCACCTCTTCCGCACCCGCACGGAGCTGGAGGCGAAGGGGTATCGGCTGGTGGGGAATGTGTTTGTGCCCTCACCCCCTAACCCCCTCTCCCGCACTGCAGGAGAGGGGGGATGGCCCTCATCCCCGGATTCCTTCTCCCACCCAGCAGGAGAAGGGGAGTACAAATTGCCTGAAGCCAGCCGGGAACTGATTGCCAGAGCACGGCAGTTACGCCGCGAGGCGACTACCGCCGAACGCTTGCTATGGGAATTTTTGCGTGACCGTCGGCTGTTAGGCCGGAAGTTCCGTCGTCAACACCCGATTGGACAATTCATCGCCGACTTTTTCTGTGACGACGCCCGTCTAATCATCGAGATAGATGGGGGCGTGCACCGCGAACCCACTCAGCAGGAACGCGACCGTTTGCGGGAGGAAATCCTGCGCAAACATGGCTTTGCCGTTCTGCGCTTTACCAATGACCAGGTATTGGACCAGACAGAACAAGTCCTCCGAGAAATTGCCGACTATGTCGCTACTCATTCCTACGAGCATCCAACCCCTCACCCCCCAACCCCCTCTCCCGAAGCTTGGGGAGAGGGGGATCAAGGGGGAGAGGGACTCTACCTCCCCCTCTACGAGGCCAAAATGCTCTGGCACTACGACCACCGCTACGGCACGTATGAAGGAGTGGATTCGCGTTCTAGCACCCAACTACCTACCCCTGACGCAGCACAGCACGCCGACCCGCACTTCGTCGT
>NZ_JANSJA010000274.1:9013-16284 GCF_047462335.1 Synechococcus sp. H60.1 | reverse complement strand
GCACCCAACTACCTACCCCTGACGCAGCACAGCACGCCGACCCGCACTTCGTCGTCCAGCCCTGGTACTGGGTGCCGGCAGAAGAAGTTGAAGCTCGGCTGGGCACTTGGCGGCGGGGGTGGTTGCTGGGGTTTCGCGATGTGGCGCGTTCAACTGACGAGCGCACTGCGATCTTTGGTTTGTTGCCCAGGGTGGGGGTGGGACATACGATGCCTATAGTCCTCACAGGTGAGATTTCAGCTATTCATATCTCGTGTTTTCTAGCCAATCTCAATGTCCTGATTTTCGATTGGACATTACGCCAGAAAATTGGTGGGACGCATCTCACTTTCTTCATCCTCCGTCAACTCCCCGTCCTCCCGCCGAGTGCCTACACCCCTGCCGACCTCGCCTTCATCGTGCCGCGGGTGTTGGAATTGACCTACACCGCCTGGGACATGAAGCCCTTCGCGGACGATGTCTGGAACGAAGCCATCCGCCTTGGCGAGACGGAGTGCTTTGAGGCGCTGCGAGCGGTGGTTGGCCCTCACCCCCCAACCCCCTCTCCCAAAGCTTGGGGAGAGGGGGATCAAGGGGGAGAGGGTATCCCCTGCCCACCTTTCCGCTGGGATGAAGACCGCCGCGCTGTGCTCCGCGCCGAGCTGGACGCCTACTACGCCCGGCTCTACGGCCTCACCCGCAAGCAACTGCGCTACATTCTCGACCCTGCCGACCTGACCGAGCGTGAGCTAGAAAACATCCTCGATCCCTGGGAAGAGGTGGAAGATCCTCTCGATCCGGCGGGGTATGCCAGACGTGTGGCTGCCAGCACCTTCCCCGGCGAGACCTTCCGCGTGCTCAAGGAAAAAGAAATGCGGCAATTTGGCGAATACCGCACCCGCCGCTTGGTGCTGGAGGCATGGGAGCGGCTGGCGCACCGCTAAATCTAGGCATAGGATCCGCATAAGACTGCGTTCTTATACACAAGCGGATCCCCATACGCACCAAGTCGCTCTGGACGATGAACTCATCAAGTGGGCCCGCCAGGTAACCGGCTTCAAGACCAAGCGCAAGGTGATTCACAAAGCGCTGCGCACCCTAGCTCAACTCCACAAGCAGGCTGGGATCCGCAACTTACGCGGCAAGCAAGTTGAAATGGGAGGGAGATTTGCACGAGCAACACTTGTGTGCCAATGACTATCTCTAGATTGCGCTCTGGATCAAGCTCTCATCTTGATGGCGACTTGACTCCAGCAGAAGTCTCTCCCCCAGAGGGACTGGAGGTGAGGAAAATACTTGCTGCACTTCCAGACTGGGTTTAGGTTGGCTAGGAGGGCCCTGTGGAGTAGCTTTGATGTCCACGATCTTTGATCTCCACGCCGCTGTCCTGGCCGACTATCGCGATTTTGTCCGCTCGTTTTTTCTGGTTGCCGACCCACGGGCGCAAGCCTTTGTAGACCAAGCGCTAGAAGAAGGGATCCACCTCTGGCCAGAGCCGCTTGTCCAGCTCAGCCCCTCTTACAAGGACGGCTCAACCGTTGACGAGTTGGCTGCAGCCGGACGGATTGCCCAAGAAACAGCCCACATCTTCCGCTTTGAGGATAGCAGGCCGTTTCGCCTCTACCGCCACCAGGAGGAGGCCATCACCAAGGCCCTAGCCGGAGAAAGTTTCGTGGTAACCAGTGGCACCGGCTCCGGCAAGAGCCTCTGCTACTTCCTGCCCATCCTCGACAACTGGATCCGCCAGAAGGGATCCGAGCACCAGGTGACGGCCCTGGTGGTCTATCCCATGAATGCCCTGGTGAACTCCCAATACCAGTCTTTGCAAGACCTGCGCGAACGCTACGAGCGCCGCTATGGTCGCCCTTTCCCCCTGCGCTTTGCCAAATACACCGGGGAAACTGCCGAAAGCGATCGGGAAGAGCTGCGGCGGAAGCCGCCCCAGATTCTGCTTACCAACTACATGATGGCGGAGCTGCTGTTGGTTCGCCCTGAGGATCAGCGCTTCTTAAGTCCTGGTGGACTGCGCTTTTTGGTCTTTGACGAGCTACACACCTACCGCGGTCGACAGGGGGCGGATGTGGCCATGCTGGTGCGACGCCTCAAGGAGCGCTGCGCCGCCCCAAACCTTGTCCACATCGGCACCAGCGCCACCATGATCTCCCGGCCAGAAGCCACCGCCCAGGAGCGCCGCCAGATTGTGGCCGACTTTGCCAGCCGCTTCTTTGGCTATCCCTTCAGAGCGGAGCACGTTATCGAGGAAACCTTGGATCCCTTTAGTGAGGGTGACTCTCCTAGTGCAGCGGAGCTAAAAAGCGCCCTCGACTCTCCCCCTCCCGCCGACCTGGCCACCCTGCGCCGCCACCCCCTGACGCGCTGGCTGGAGTACGAACTGGGCCTGGAGCCCACGCCCGATGGCGGCTTCAGGCGCCGCCTGCCCAGGGAGCTTTCTGAGGTCGCCGCCCAACTGGCCAAGCAGGTTGACAGGGATCCCCAGTTCTGCGCTGAGTCTCTGCGCCAGTTCCTCGCCCACGCCAGCAACCTCAAAGACGGCAACAGGGGGGTGGCCTTCAAGTTGCACCAATTTATCTCCCAGGGCCGCACCCTCTACGCCACTCTGGAGAGCCGGGAAAAGCGGCAATTTTCCCTGGAGGGGCAGATGCAGGCCGGTGAGGGCAAGCTCTTTTTCCCTGTCAAGTTCTGCCGCCAGTGCGGGCAGGACTACTACCATGTCCTCAAGTCCGGGGATCGCTTTGTGCCCTATCCCCTCGGGGAAGAGGTGGAGGAAAGCGAAGAGCAGCAAGCTGGCTACCTGAGTCTGGATCCCCTGGAGGGGGAGTGGTCGCAGGAACAGATCCCGGAAGATTGGTACACCCCTGAAGGCCGGCTCAAGCCCCATTGGAGAAGGCGCGTCCCCCAAGCGGTCTGGGTCCGCCCGGACGGCTCCTTTTCCGAGGTGCCCCAGGCAGGAACCCAGAAGCTGTGGTGGCAGCCCCAGCCCTTTTCTCTCTGCCTAGCTTGCGGCGAGTACTACAGTGGACGGGAGCGGGAGTTTGCCAAGCTGGCTTCCCTTTCTAGCGAAGGCCGCTCCAGCGCCACCACCATTCTGGCCACTTCTCTGCTGCGCCATGCTGCTCAAACGGGGGCAGCCCAGGACAAGCTGCTTACCTTTACCGACAACCGTCAGGATGCCTCCCTGCAGGCCGGCCACTTCAACGACTTTGTCCACGTGGCCCTCTTGCGGGCCTCGCTCTACGCTGCCCTTCTTAAAAAGCAAGAGCTGGGCTTTGCAGAAGTGGCCCCAGAGGTGGTGCAGGCTGCCGGCCTCACCCTTGCCGATATTGCCCAAAACCCCTTGCTGGATCCCCAGTCGCCGGCTGCCCAAGAGGTCTGGCGGACTTTTACGGAGCTAACCGAATACCGCCTCTACGAGGATCTGCGGCGCGGCTGGCGGGTTACCCACCCCAACCTGGAACAGGTGGGCTTGTTGAAAATTGAATACCGCGGCCTCAAGGAGCTTTGCCAGAGCTCGGCCCTGGCCCCCCTCAATCCCTGGTTTGTCCAGGCCAGCGTCGAGGAGCGGGAACGCCTGCTGCGGGCTCTGCTGGATCAGTTTCGGCGCAAACTGGCCATCGATGTGCCTGTGCTCAGAACCGAGTTCCAGAGAAACTTGCGCCGACGCGCCGAGCAACACCTCAACGAGTTTTGGGGCCTAGAAGAGTACGACGAGCTGCGGACGGCTACCTGCTTTGTCCGCCAAAGCCGCAACGGACAAGACGGGACAACTTTCAGCCTAGGCCCCCGCAGCGCCATCGGACGCTTTCTTGCCAAGCGCCTTGAGCTAACCCGGGAAACCTACGACCAGCTTTTGGGATCCCTGCTTTCTCTTCTAGTCAGCTACGACCTGCTGCGGCGGGAGAATGGCCAGGAAGCCTACCAGCTCAACGCTGGCTGTCTGCGCTGGTGCCTGGGCGATGGCTCGCCGCCGCCTGCGGATCCCTTGTACTCCCGCCGCGCTCAGCAGGAGGGCTACGCTTCCGCCCCTCGCCCCGTCAATCTCTTCTTCCAGCGCCTGTATCGGAGCGGGGCAGCAGGGCTGGGATCCCTGGAGGCCAGAGAGCACACGGCCCAGGTGGTTCGAGCGGGAGAGCGGGAGTGGCGAGAAAAGCGCTTTCGCGGGGAAGACCAAGCTCGCCGCCTTCCCTACTTGGTCTGCTCGCCAACCCTGGAGCTGGGGGTCGATATTGCCGATTTGGATCTGGTGCATCTGCGCAACGTGCCGCCCACTCCGGCCAACTACGCCCAGCGCAGCGGTCGGGCAGGTCGCCAGGGGCAGGCGGGGCTAATCCTCAGCTACTGCGGCGCCTTCAACAGCCACGACCAGTACTACTTCCGCCGCCGCGCCGAGATGGTGGCCGGTCGTGTCCGCCCTCCCCGCCTGGACTTAACCAACGAGGCGCTACTGCGGGCTCACATCCACGCCGTTTGGCTGGCCCAGGTACGCCTGCCCCTGGGTAACTCCATGGAAAGAGTTCTCGATTTGGATCGCGAGGGGCTGCCCCTGCGGGAAGAGGTGGCTGCCCAAATCCAGCTAGGGGAAGCGGCCCGGCAAGAGGTGATGGAGCGGGTGGAGGCGCTCTTGGCTGCCGATCGAGAGGTTCTGGATCAGAGCGGCTGGTTTAGCCGCCGCTGGCTCCAGCAGGTCATCGAAGAGGCGCCCCAGGCTTTTGACCGAGCTTTCGACCGCTGGCGAGAACTCTATCGGGCTGCCACCCAGCAGTTGGAAGCCGCTAACCGCCAGCTCCAGACGACTCGCGAAAAGAAAGACCAGCAGGAAGCCGAGCGCCGCCAGCGGGAAGCCCTGCGCCAGCGGAATCTGCTGCTCCAAATCGACACCCAGCGGGAGGAAAGCGACTTCTACCCCTACCGCTACTTGGCCAGCGAAGGCTTTCTGCCCGGCTACAACTTTCCGGCCCTACCCGTGCGGGCCTGGGTGCCCCGCGGCGGCGAGGGGGAGTTCATCGCCCGGCCCCGCTTTTTGGCCATCCGCGAGTTTGCTCCCCACAACTTCCTCTACCACGAAGGCTGCCAGTGGGAAGCGGTGGCGTTCCAGGCGCCGCCCGGCGGTCTGGAGGAGCGCAAAAGTAGCCACAAGCTCTGTTTTAGCTGTGGGGCCTTTGCCGATCCCTCCCTCGATCGCTGTCCAGTCTGCGGCACCCCGTTCGATGGGCAAAATAGCCTCTTGACCCAGCTTCTGGAAATGCCCAATGTGCGCATGCGGCGACGGGATCGCATCACGGCTGACGAAGAGGAGCGGCGGCGACAGGGCTACGAGCTGCAGACCTTCTTCCAGTTTGCTTCCGAAAGCTCTGGCTATCGCGTCCAAGAAGCTGATGTGCTGAGCGGACAAACCCCCCTGCTGCAGTTGCGCTATGCCCCGGCAGCTACCCTGCTGCGCATCAACCACGGCTGGCGGGGAAGTGGAGGGCGGGGTTTCTCAGTCAACTTTGAAAATGGGGAAGTCCCCTCGCGAGCTCAGCTTGAGCGGAGCAGGGCGGGCTTATCCAACCGAGCCTCCTTGCAGTCCATCCGCCTGGCGGTGCGCAGTACCCAAAACCTGCTGCTGGTGCGCCTGGCGCAGCCCGGCTTAGGGGATCCCCAACCTTTAGAAACCAGCCTGCGCTACGCCCTCAAGCGGGGGATCGAAGAGACCTTTGAGCTAGAAGAGACGGAGCTGGCCGCCGAGTCCATTGGCCAGGGATCCCATCGGGCCCTGCTGTTTTACGAGACGGCAGAAGGGGGAGCCGGCGTCCTGCAGCGGTTGGTGGAGGAGCCAGAGGCCATGGCGGAGGTGGCGCGAGCAGCCCTGGAGATCTGCCACTTCCAGCTCTCAGAAGCCGGGATCCAAGACCTGCGGCCTGAGTGCCGCGCCGCCTGCTACGAGTGCCTGCTCAGCTACGCCAACCAACGGGAGGCACTGGAGCTCGACCGATACAAGATTCGGGATCTCCTGGGCAAGCTGGCCCACAGCCGCACCGAGCTACGTCCCCTGGGCCGCTCCCGCCAAGAGCAGCTGGAGTGGCTGCGCCAGCTCATCGACCCTCGCTCGCACCTGGAGCGCCGCTTTCTGGAGTTGCTAGCCGAAGAAGGCTACCGCCTTCCCGACGACGCTCAGAAGGCCATCCCTGATCCCCGCTGCGTGGTCGACTTCTTCTACGAGCCCAACGTCTGTGTTTTCTGCGATGGCGCAGTGCATGACGAGCCCGACCAGGCTGCCCAGGATCGCCAAGTGCGCTCCCAGCTTTTGGGACAAGGCTACCGGGTAATTGCCCTGCGCTACGACCAAGACCTGCAGGAGCAACTGGCCCGCTACCCAGAGGTGTTTGGCAAGGGCAACTAATCCTGCTGGTGGGAAAACAGGTAGGCACCCACCAGGGCCAGAAGGGTTGCCAACCCCGCCAGCACCGCCACTGTGTACCAGGGGAACTGGGCAGGGGGCTGGTAGGCGGCTGCCCGCATGCCGATGCTGGCGTAGGAAAGGGGCAGGCAATAGACCAGCACCTGTAGGTAGCCTGGCAACTGGCTGGGATCAAAAAAAGTGGCCCCCAGAAAGGACATGGGCGTAATCAAAAAGTTGGTGAGCACGCCCACACTCTCCAAGCTGGGCACCTTTAAGCCGGCGATTACCCCGATGCCGGCAAAGACAGCGCAATCCAAAAGCAGCACCAACAGCGCCAGGGGATGAAGAAGGCCCCAGGCTCCTGTCCCCAGCACCCCCACCGCCAACACTCCCAAGGCCGTGAGCAGGCCGCGGGCAATGCCCGCCAACACCTTGCCCAAATGCAGCGCCAGCGGATGCACCGGCAAGAGCAGCAGCTCCTCAAAGCTCTTGGTAAACAGCCGCGATCCACAAATGGAGAAAGTAGTGCCGGCAAAGCTAATCGTCATGGCCGAAAGAGCCACCATCCCCGGCAAAATAAAACGTAAATAGGAACCTGCCGCCGTCGATCCAGCCACGTCAGCCAGGGCCTCGGCCCGCAGGGATCCGCCCAGCCCCACCCCAAAAGCAACGATGTAGATGAGGGGGGCCACCAGCCCCGAAGCCACCACCTGCCAGACCCGCCCGCGCAGATCCAGCCAGTCGCGCCAGAAGATGGTTAAACTGTCTTCCCAGATTTGCCGATAGGGCATCACCATAGATTTTCCTCGCTCTTTACGGGTTTGGGGCTTGCCCCAGTGGGATCCGCAGTGGGAAACGGCTTGCTGTCACTACTAATAGCCGTAGTAGTTGG
>NZ_JANSJA010000274.1:0-8913 GCF_047462335.1 Synechococcus sp. H60.1 | reverse complement strand
TGGGATCCGCAGTGGGAAACGGCTTGCTGTCACTACTAATAGCCGTAGTAGTTGGAGCGCCACCAGGCCACCGGCAGCGCCAGCGCCTTGCTCAGGGTGGACACATAGGCCCGAGTGCGAAACACCTGGTAGTGGTTGCGCTCGATGGCGTTGAGGATCTGCCGGTAGAGTATCAAAGAAGCGGCCACTGGCCAGCGGGAGTCCGGCTGCAGGGTAGGGATCCCTCGTTCCGCTTGGGCATAGAGCTCCCGAGCTCGCCGGATCTCGTAGTCCATCAGGGCCATCCAGCGCTCGTCGATGACATAGTTAAACAAATCCCGCTCTGAGTAGTTGAAGCGGCGCAAGTCCTCCAGAGGCAAATAGATCCGCCCGCGGCGGGCATCTTCCCCCACATCGCGCAAGATGTTGGTCAGTTGCATGGCAATCCCCAGGGCCACCGCCTCCTCGCGGCCATCCCGACCCGGCACAAACCCCATGATCTCCGAGCACATCAGCCCCACCACCCCGGCCACCCGGTAGCAGTAAACCCGCAGGTCTTCCCAGGTGGCGTAGCGCCGGGTGTCCAGATCCATGCTTTGCCCCCGTAACATCTCGCGGAAGGGCTCAATCGAGAGGCGGTAGGTGTGGATGGTGTGGATCAAGGCCAGGTCGGTGGGGGCTTGCGGCTCCCCCCCCTGGAACAAGGACTCCAGATGGGATCCCCACTGCTCCAGCTTGCTGCGGGTGACTTCCACCGCCGTCTGGCTGGCCTCCAGCCCATCCAGCAACTCATCGGTCTGCCGCAGCCAAGCATAGATGGCCCAGATGGCCCGCCGCTTGGGTCGAGGCAAGAGCAGGGATCCCAGATAAAACGTCTTGGCGTGCTTGGCCGTGATCTGGCGGCAGAGGGCAAAAGATTGCTCCAGCGGACTCATCGGGCTCATCTCCAGGGGCGCGGGGCCAGATGGGGACAGCGAGGGCACATCTCAACACTACGGGAAAGCGGACAGGCTGGATAGCCCCGACAGTCAGGTTGCTCCAAATGAGGCGATCAAACCCCTGCGGTTGCCAACCTTGAGAGCGCAGCCGCCGGGGAGGGGATCCCTTTGCTGATGGCCTCGGCTGCCCGCTTGCCGGAGAGGATGGCCCCCTCCATGCTGCCCAGGAAGGGTTGCAGGGTGTAGCTGCCCGCCAAGAAAAAGTTGGGGATGGGGGTGACCTGAGTGGGACGGTATTGCTGCCGGCCCGGTGTGGCCTTATAGACCGAGCGCGGCGTTTTCACCACCACCCATTTGCGCACCCGCGCCGGGTTGGGGCCGGTGAGGTGCTGGGGAAAGAGTTTTTGGAGCTCCTCCAGCGTGGCCGCGAAGATCTCCTCGTCGCTGCGGTCGATCCACTCGGCAGCCGGGGCCAGCACCAGCTCCAGCATCGAGCGCTCTGGATCCGCATAGCCGCGGCAGGTATTGCTCATGTCGGCATACACGCTCAAGAGCGGCGAGCGAGAAAACAGCGAGTGGTCGATGTGGGTGAGCTTGCGGTCAAACCAAATCTGCAGGCTGATCACCGGCACCCCTTCCAGCTCGCGCAGTTGCTGAAAATAGGGCAGTTCCCACCACCGGGCCGGCAGCAGCTCTTTGAGTGCATCCACCGAAAGGGCTGAGACGTAGGCGTCGGCGGTGACCTGAAGCGGCCCGGCAGGGGTGAGAAAGCGAAAGCCCGCTACACTGCCGTCGGGGTTGAGGTCGATGGCCTGCAGCGCCGCATTCAAATGCACCTGGCCGCCGCGGGCTACGATGGAGTCCACCATCGGCTGGCAAAGCCGCTCCGGCGGGGCGCCATCCAGGTAGGCGATCTTCGAGCCGTCCTTTTGGCGCAAAAAGCGGTTCAGGGCCGTCAGGGGCACCATGGCCGAGATCTCGTCTGGGTTGATGAAGGCCAACGCCTTGGAGACGGCGATAAAAATATCCGTGTTGACCCGCTCGTCAATGCCCTGCCGGCGCAGCCATTCTAAGAGGCTGTAGCGATCCATCTGCTCCACGTAGCGCTGGCCCCGCACCATGGCCGGCACTAGGCCCAGGGCAAATTTCACCTTTTCGCTCCAGGTGAGCATGTCGTTGTTGCGCAGGATGCCGACAATGGCGTTGAAGGGAGCAGGAATGTCCGGCAGGTCAAAGCGGGAGTAGGTGCCCGGCTTGTCCGGCTGGTTGAAGATCAAACTGTGTTCCTTCCACTGCAGGCGATCGGAGATGCCCAGCTCCCGGAACAGTTGCAAGGTGTTGGGGTAGGCGCCGAAAAAGTTGTGCAAACCCGTCTCAATCCAGTCACCGTCGGCATCCTTCCAGGCGGCCACCAGCCCCCCCAGCACATCCCGCCGCTCAAACAGCAGCGGCTGATGCCCGGCATCACATAGATACTTGGCACAGGCCAGCCCCGCCAGCCCTCCTCCAGCAATGGCTACACGCATGATGATGACAATGAGCAACATTATCTATTCTATTTGCAAACCGTTACAATCGCTCCAGCCACTGGCGGTGGGGAGAAAACCCGGAGAGCACTTGTTTCCCGCCGGGATCCGATCCCTGGTAGGATACGGGAGAAAAAAGCGATTCTCTTGGTTCCAGGGGGAGGGACGACGATGGCCAAACAAACACTGGGATCCCTGCTGTCATCCGGCTTTGATCTGACTGGCAAGCGTGTGCTGGTGCGCGCCGATTTCAACGTCCCTCTGGATCCCCAGGGCAACATTACCGACGACACCCGCATCCGCGCCTCGCTGCCCACCATCCGAGCTCTGGCCCAGGCGGGGGCCAAGGTTATCCTCACCAGCCACCTGGGCCGCCCCATCAAAAAAGACAAAGAGACTGGCGCCCTCCAGATCACCCGCGAGGGCAATAGCCTCGCCCCTGTGGCTGTCCGCCTTTCCCAGCTCTTGGGCCAGCCGGTGGCCTTTGCCCCCGACTGCATTGGCCCTGAGGCGGAAGCCGTGGTCAGCCGCCTGGAAAACGGACAGGTGGCCCTCTTGGAAAACGTTCGCTTTTACCCGGAAGAGGAAGCCAACGACCCGGAATTTGCCCGCAAGCTGGCCTCGCTGGCCGACTTGTTTGTCAACGATGCCTTTGGCAGCGCCCACCGCGCCCACGCCTCCACCGCCGGCGTCACCGCCTACCTCCAGCCTGCCGTGGCCGGCTACCTGGTGGAAAAGGAGCTGCAGTTTCTCTCCGGCGCCATCGAGAACCCCCAGCGACCTCTGGCGGCCATCATCGGCGGCTCCAAAGTCTCTACTAAGATTGGCGTCATTGAGCGGCTGCTGGAAAAAGTGGACAAGCTCCTGCTGGGCGGCGGCATGATCTTCACCTTCTACCAAGCCCAAGGGATCCCAACCGGCAAGTCTTTGGTGGAAACCGACAAGCTGGAGCTGGCCCGCTCCCTGATGGAGAAGGCCAAAGCGCGGGGCGTGGAGCTACTGCTACCCGTGGATGTGGTGGTGGCCGATAAGTTTGACAAAGACGCCAACGCCCAGACGGTTTCCATCCACCAGATCCCCGATGATTGGATGGGCTTGGACATCGGCCCCGAATCGGTCAAAGCCTTCCAGGCTGCCCTGCAGGGGTGCCAAACCGTAGTCTGGAACGGGCCGATGGGTGTGTTTGAGTTCGACCGCTTTGCTGTGGGTACAGAAGCCATTGCCCGCACCCTGGCCGACCTCACCCAGGCCGGGGCCATCACCATCATTGGCGGCGGCGACTCGGTGGCGGCTGTGGAAAAAGTTGGCCTAGCGGACAAGATGACCCACATCTCCACAGGCGGCGGCGCCAGCCTGGAGCTGCTGGAGGGCAAAGAGCTGCCTGGTATTGCCGCCCTCAGCGAAGCGTAGTGTAGGTTCCTGCTTGGCTCATCCAACCCAAAAGCAGCAAAAAAGTAGGGGCTGAGTTCAGCCCCTCTTTTGCTCTACTCGGCGCAGATGGCCGCAGCAATGGCGAGATCGGATCCGGCTTAGTGCATCACCACTTTAACGTTGGCGTTGTTCAAGCCAGGACGCTTCACCTCGGCCAAGGTCTTGTTGACGGCGTACTTCTGGTTGATGGAGTTGATCAACTCGGTTTGGTTGTGCTTCTTGGCCACGCCCCACAGATCGGCGATCAGGTCGTAGGAACCATCGGGGTTCTTGGACCAGCCCAGATCGTAGTCGCCCTCCAACTGGGCCACAATGTCGGCACGAACACGCTGACCGTTGTAGCCACGCACATCGGCGTTCAGCTTAACGGTGTAGCCGAGGTCGCGCAGGGAGTTAACCAGGATCTGGCCATCGGTGATCTTGGTGCGCAAGGTGCTAAAATGAGACATGGTGTTTCTCTCCTTTGTGTAGGGGTTGGAACATCAACAGAAACAATGGGCAACTTCTAGCGGGGAAGGGTTAGGTTTAGCCATCTCTGCCTCTGCCAAGGCACTTTTGGCCTTTCGCCTCCTGCTAGAACTCCAGCCGCTGGTACTCGGCTACAGAGGCTGCTGCAGGCCGAGCCCGCTGCTGGGCCCATTCCCTCAACGCTACCACTTGCTCCGTCATGGTGCGAGATAGCGGTTGAGTTGCTTTCGTTGCTGCCAAAATGTCCAGTTGCGTAAATTCACGGTTCTGGGCAAACGCTTCGTACATGGCAGCAATCAAAACTTGTTCGATCTCCGCGCCGGAGAAGCCCTCGCAGGCTGCTGCTAGCTGACGCAGATCAAAGCGGCTAATATCCCGTCGCCGCTTCTTCAAGTGGATCCGGAAGATCTCCATGCGCTCATTAATGTTGGGCAGATCCACGAAGAAAATCTCGTCAAAACGGCCCTTGCGCAGGAATTCACCCGGCAGGCGATCCACGCGGTTGGCCGTGGCCATGACAAACACCGGCGAGCGCTTCTCCTGCATCCAGGTGAGGAAGGAGCCAAAGATGCGGCTGGAGGTGCCGCCGTCGGAGTCACTGGAGCCTGCCGAGCCGGCGAAGGCTTTGTCCAGCTCGTCGATAAAGAGGATGGCCGGCGCCAGTGATTCGGCGGTGCGCAGAGCGCTGCGCAGGTTAGCCTCTGACTTGCCGACCATAGAGCCATCGTAGACCCGGCCCATATCCAGGCGCAGCAGCGGCAGGCCCCAGAGGCGGGCGGTGGTCTTGGCGATCAAGGACTTACCACAGCCAGGTACGCCCAGAATCAGGAGTCCCTTGGGCTGGGGCAAGCCGTAGGCACGGGCCCGCTCGGTGAAGGCCTCAGATCGCTGCAGCAGCCAACGCTTCAATTCCTCCAGACCGCCAACCGCGTCGATCGTCTCATCTTCTTCGATGAACTCAAGGATGCCGTTGCGCCGGATCAGTTGCTTTTTCTCAGAGAGAACGATATCGACCTCCGCCTCGCTGAGGCGACCGTGCATCACCACCGCCTTGCGGTAAACTTTTTCCGCCTCGTCCTGCGTTAGGCCCAGGGCCGCTTTGACCAGCTTTTCCCGCGTCTCAGGGCTCAGGGATCCGCCGCGGGGAAGCTGCTCCAGCTGGCGGTTGAGGGTGCGCTCCAGGGCGGCCATGTCTGGCAGGGGGAAGTCGACTACGCAAATGTCTTTTTCCAGCTCGACGGGAATCACCTGCACCGGCGACATGAGCAAGATGGTTTTGTGGGATCCCTTCAAGCTGGCGATGGCATCGCGCAGCCAGCGTTTGACTTCGGTGTTGTCCAAAAAGTCGTGCAGATCTTTGAAGACGCAGATGGCGGGATCTTTTTGCTCCATCACCCATTGAATAGCCGGCTGGGGAGATTGGGTGTTGTGCTGGGTGAGGCTGCGGGGGTTGCCGTATTCGACAATGCCGTGGGTAACCGTCCAGATAAACAGGCGCCGCTGCGGCTTGAGAGTGCGAGCGATCGCTGCCAAAGCTGCCTCCGCCCGTTCTTCCTCTGGGGTGACCAGGTAGAGCAGTGGGTATTGAGCTTGGATGAGAATGCTGAGCTCTTGCATGGGAAACACCAACTGCGCGGAGGAAAATCTGAACGAAACCGACAGAAAGAAGGGGAAACGGCGTCTAGAGTTTGCCTGTCTTCAAGGTATCTGAGATATCCTGGCTTGCTCCTTGTTAACTCTTGTTCTAAACCCCTCCTGTCTGCTCAAGTTCGCAAAGAGGCATACCTTTGAAATAGCGCAAAGAAACAGCGCAAAAAGCCTTAGCAGGGCACCAGCTCGTCTTGTCGTTGCTCTTCGGAGCCCGAGGCCGCTCCCCAGTATTCCGGCTCCACCTCTTCGAGGATGGCTTCAGAGGCGGACTGCTGGTGAAGCGAAACCACCTCTCCATTACGGATGACAAACGGATGGCTGCACTCAGGACAGCGGTGGACGCGGTAGGCGCTGCCTTGCACCCCTTCGATGACCTCCGGGTGCAGTAGGTAGAAGGTAAGGGCCTTCTCTGCTACTGCCGACATCGGCTCTCGCTCCACGGCAGCCCGAATCTTCAGATTCCGGTGCAGGTCAGGTGAGAGATACAACGTCACCTTTTGCTTGGCCTCTGCGCCTTCCACAACCTCTGGCCGCTGACTCATGGCTAACCGTTTCTCGTTATATGCCGGACTTGCGCCCCATGATAGCTAGTCTGCCGCCTTGACGGCAAGTTTTTAATAATCTGTAACGTTTTCCCGGAAATTGCTCAGGCTTGCGGAGATCCCTTGCTGGCGGAGTAGGCTAAGTAGGAGACTCAGAGCGGAACGAGCAGTCCCCATGGAACGCCTGATCAACACCTTCAGCAAAAATTTCTCCACCTGGAGCCGTCGGTTTCTGGTGCAGGCCGGCGACGGTTTGGCCAGCCTGAAAGACACGGCTCTAGATAACGGCAATCTGCTCCTCTGCAAAGCCCGCATCGCCCTTGCGGATGCCAGCTTCACCACCCTGCGGGCGTTTGGGTCTCGCTTCGGTTCTGGTCGCTAGCTGCCTAAATCTTGCAGCCGGTAGAGGTGGGCGTAGAGCCCGTTGCGGGCCATGAGCTCGGCGTGGGATCCCTGTTCTTTCAGTTCCCCTCGCTGCAGAACTAAGATGCGATCCACATTGCGGATGGTGGAAAGGCGATGGGCAATGATGAGGGCGGTGCGATCCCGCAGCAGAGTTTCCAGGGCGGATTGGATCAGGGCCTCCGTGCCCACATCCAGGCTGGCGGTGGCCTCGTCCAAGACCAAGATTTTCGGATCCCGCCACAGGGCCCGCACAAAGCTAATGAGCTGTTTTTGGCCGCTGGAGAGGTTGCTGCCCCGCTCTCGCACGGGGGTGGCGTAACCCTGGGGCAGCTCGCGGATGAGCTCGTGCAGGTGAAGTTGGCGGGCCACCCGCTCTACTGCCGCCAGATCCCCTGCCTCTCCCAGGGTGATGTTTTGTTGGATATCTCCAGAGAACAAGAATCCATCCTGCAGGATCACGCCCAGGTGGCGGTGCAGCTCGGCCTGGGGCAGATCGCGAATGTCCACGCCGTCGATGCGGATGCAGCCGCGAGTTACCTCGTAAAGGCGGCAAAGTAGGCGGATGATGGAGCTTTTACCGGCGCCGGTGGGCCCCACCAGGGCGACCTTTTCGCCGGGGCGGATGGTGAAGCTGAGGTCTTTGAGCACCCACTCGCCGGGGTTGTAGGCAAACCAGACCTGCTCGAACTGCACCTCCCCTTTGGCCGTTGGGGGCAGGTGGCGCGGCTGGACGGGATCCTGGATGGCGACGGGCAGGCTGAGGATGTGGTCGATGCGTTCCACGGCGGTGAACCCCGCCTGCAGGGCGGTGAACTTTTCCGCCAACTGGCGCAGGGGGTTGAAAAAGCGCTGGGAAAAGAGAATGAAGGCGTAGAGGCTGCCGAAGGTGAGGGGTTCTCGGGGTAAAGGCAGGGATCCCCCTCCGGCTGCCAGCACCTGCTGTCCGCCCACCCACAGGAGAGCGGCCACTGCCAGCCAGGCAACCCACTCCAAAACGGCGGAAAGGGCAGCGTCGTAGAGGATGGTCTGATCCACTTCTTGGATGTAGCGCCGGTTGATGGTTTGAAAAATCTCGCTGTTGAGCCGCTCCCGCCGAAACAGTTGCACCACGGCAATGCCCAAGACGTTTTCCTGGATCCAGGCGTTGAGCTTGGAGAGCTCTTCCCGCACGCGGAAGTTGGCATCGCGAAAGCGGCGCTGCAGCTCGACAACTACAGCGCTGGCCGGCAGGACAATGAGGATCAGCAGCAGGCCCAGATCCCAGCGCTGGCTGAGCATCACCACTGCGATCACCGCCAGGGTAAAGAGGTCGCTGACGATGCCGACCGCGCCGGTGGAAAACACATCCCCCAGAGCTTCTACATCGCTGGTGATGCGGGTAATCAACTTGCCCACCGGGGTGCGATCGAAAAATTGGGCCGGCAGGGCCAGCACGTGGGCAAAGAGATCGTTGCGGATGTCGCGGGTCATCAACTGCCCCAGCTTCTGGCTGGTATACCCTTCCAAGGCTTGAAAAAGCCAGCGGGCCAGCAGGGTGAGGATCAACAGGCCCGCGTAGGGCCAGAGGCCGGCGAGGATCCCACTGTTGCCTTGGGCGAGCGCTTGGGCGATGGGGCCGTCCAGGGCTCGCTGCAGGATCAAGGGCTGCACCGCATCGGCTAGGGCCAGGGGCGGCAAAAAGGCCAAGGCGGCCAACAACAGCTTCAGGTGCCGCCGGGCATAGGGCCAGAGCAGCCGCAGCAACCGCCAATCGCTGCGGGGATCCCTGTGGGAATCAGCAGCAGGAGGAAAGGTGGCAAGGCTCACTGACTCACACCCAAAGACGATGAAGGCAACTGATCTACTCTAAGCTCTCTCCCTGAAGAGGGTGGGGCCGCCCCCCCACGCCCCCCCCCAAAAAAAGGGGTGGGGGTGTGGGGGTGCGGCGCTGGGGGGTGTGGGTAGGCGTTATAAGAATGAGGTTTGTTGGTTGAT
>NZ_JANSJA010000273.1:0-3634 GCF_047462335.1 Synechococcus sp. H60.1 | reverse complement strand
CGGCTCTTCTTCCTGAGCCGTAGCTATCTATTCCCAATTGCTTGCTGGTTTGGACAGGGAGGGATCCTAGTCCAACTTCCGCCGCCGTAGCCGCTGCAAGGCCGAGAGAGGTTTCTCTTCTTCTGGCTGCTTTTCTAGAGTTGCTTCTGGCGGGGCAACTTTTTGGTTTTTCTCGACTTCAAGCGCAAATTTGTCCCCCTCCGAATCGATAGTTAGGGGGGGGGCGGGGTTGTTAGTCTGTTGGCCAGGCAGAGGAACCGGCTCCAAGGGGGCCAGCAGGGACTGGATGTGGCTATAGGTTTCGGGGTTGCTGCGGGCGGCGTGGGCCAGGAGAGTGAGCTGCTCTTTGGCTTGCACGAGGTTCCCCAATTTGAGATCCACCAAAGCCAGTTGGTAGCGGGCCTTGAAACTTGTGGGATCCACCTCCACTGAGCGTTGGAAGGCGGCTCGCGCCTCTGGGAGGTTGCCCTGACGGGCGTAGATCAGGCCAAGGTTAAAAGGTACGTCGGGATCCCGCTCGCTGGGAAGAACCCTGGTTTTGTCTTCCAGCTCAAGGGCGGCCCGGTAGGCATTGATGGCTAGGGTGTGAAAGCCCATCTGCAGGTAGCGGGCTGCATCTGCCTTGAGTTGGGCCACTGTCGGCTCCCCGGTGAGCAGATTCATAGGCGGCTGGGCAGAGGCGGGCAGTCCCAGCACCAAGCTCAGCAGGCATCCCACGGCGGCAGTCTGTCCACTGCTTTTATTCATCACCACGATCAGTTTCCTCCAACCACGTCAACACCACTTCGTTCCATCCTTCAGGGCCGGGGAGCCGGGCCAGTTGCCACTGGGTCTGAACCTCTGGCCCACCGAGGTGAACGGCCTCCTTCCAGAGGCTATCCGCAATTGGGCTGGGAAGCACGACTTTCCGCTCCGCCCAGCGCAAAAACGCCAGATCGGGCAGGGAACAGCCAATGCCCAGAGCCCTGACCGGGCCCAAGTGTCTCTGGTAGCAGTCTAGAAGCAACCGCACCGCCTCTTCTCCAGGCCAGAAACTGGCTGCTGGGGTTGAATGCATCCACTTCCAGCCAGTGAGATACCAGTGCGAAGGGCTGGGAAGGTGGAGCTGACGCAGCCGCAACTGGTGCTGGCTGAGGGTGGCCTCTTGCTGGGCGAAGGCCGCTTTTAGGGTGGCTGGATCCCCGGAATAGCTGAAAATCTCGCTATATTCCCGCTGTTGCACCCGTTCTGCCTCCTCCAAAGGGATCCCAGTGGCGGCAGCGAGCTCCGAGGCTGTCCAATCCCCAAACCCAATGAGATCCAAGTGGCAATCTTGACGCACCTGTTGCAAAATGTGGCGCAAGCAGGAGTAGGGCAATCCCAGGGCACACACGTAGTAGGGAGAGCAGTGTTGCCAGCGCTCGTCCAAAATCCCTGCGGGAAAGTAATGTTCGGGGACGTAAATGGCGGAACCGTCCTCGCAGATGAAGGGATGCTCCAGGCGCAGTTGCTGACACAGATGTTCCAGTTGGGCGCGGGTACGTAGGCTGTAGAGCACCAAGGGAATGGAGCGGCGCTCCAGAGCCGCTAAAGCTTGTCGGGCAGAGCCGTAGCTGTTGGACTGGGGATCTAGGAGGCTGCCATCCAAACTGGTGAGGACAAGTCGCATAGGTCCCGGAAAGGAAAAGGCGCTGGCACCAGTCAATTAGCCAGATCAAACAGCCTCTGGCCCGAGGAGCGCAAGCCGGATCCCTGAGGCAGGCCTTGGGGCTCAAGCGGCCAGCATTCCCATCATCCAACAGCCTTGACAGAAGTGAAGCACCCGGAGCGGTACTGAGGCAATTGATGCCAAATGTTACGCTCTGCTGCCATGCCCAGCCGATCCTAGCGACAGAGCAAGCCTCTTGGCTCGCGATTCCTTTGAGGGATCAGGTGCCGAAAGCGCGATCCCCAGCATCTCCCAACCCAGGCAGGATAAACCCTCGGTCGTTTAGACGCTCGTCAATCATGGCGCAGAAAATTTGCACCATTGGGTAATGGGATCCCAGCCGCTGCAACCCCGGCGGAGCGGCCAAGACACTCACAATTCTCACTAAGCTGGGATCCGCTCCTCGTTTTTTCAGCTCATCCAAGACCCAGAGCAAGGTGCCGCCAGTAGCCAACATCGGCTCAGGGATGAGAATGCGCATCTGCTCCGGGATCCGCTCTGGCAGGCGATTGAGGTAACAACTCACCTGCAGCGTCTCCTCGTCCCGCACCAGGCCCACATGAAAAACCCGTGCCTGGGGCAAGAGAGCCTGACAGCCTTCCAGCATGGCCAGGCCAGCCCGCAAAATGGGCACGATGGCCAGCGGCGTGTTGGGGGCGATAACTTCTGCTGCAGCAGGTTCCAGAGGAGTTTGCACCTGCACCGCCTGAGTTGGGATCCACTCCCGCATCGCCTCGTAGGTTAGCCAGCGGCCCAGCTCCGATAGAGCACTGCGAAACAAAGGCGTGGGGGTTTCCACATCGCGAGCCACGGCTAACCAGTGCTTAATGAGCGGGTGAGAGGGGACATAGACCCGAAGCTGCTGACTTGCCACAGAAAGATGCCTCAATCTGGGCGGTAGCATAGCGGTTTGCCTGAGCAGAAAGCAAGCACCTCCCTCAAGGCAATAACCAGCCTGGAGGTCCGTGGTTGGCTTGCCAACTGCAGGGCTACAGAAAGCCCGCTCCGTACCGCTTAGCAGTCGGAGCCGGGTAGTTTACGATGGGTTGCCATGCTTCGCCGTTACAGCCTAGGACAAAGCTGGAGCTGGGTCTGCGGATCCGGTAGATCTGGATCACGAGATTTTTTTTGAGGATCGCCCATGTCTGCCGTCCGGTTTCAGCCGTTGCGGGTGGCCTTCACCTGTGCGGATCCCAGCCAAGCGCAAATGCCTGTTGCCGAGTTGTTGGCGGCTCTGCCGGCCTCGCCGCTTCTGACGTACACTGACCCGGAAGCAGCGGACTTGCGGGTAGAGATGCTGCCCGATGCCATCTACCACTTCTACCGACGGGAGGAAGAGGGGGCGCTGGCGGCCTTTCGGATCCCGGTAAAAAAGCCGCAGGCTCTACCTCGCAAGCTGGTGCGGCTGCTGGAACATGTGGCCGCCTTCGACAACCTCCTCAACCTGCAACCTGCCAGCGATGCTTTGAGCAGTGTTCTGGAAGTAGAGTTTCTGCAACTGGAAACGCCGGCCAGTGGCTCTACCCCTGCCGAAGTCAGCCCCCTGCCGCGGGATCCCCAGGGACAGGTGCAAATTCAAGCAGGCCGCAACCTCGCCATCGCCCTGCGCAACAGGGCTCTCACTCCAGTGCACGTCTATGTAACAGTCTTTGACGAACGGCAGTGCAGCGTCGGTTTAGTCTATCCCTACCAGCCGGACTTTCCTGCCCGCCTGCGCCCTAGTGAAAGTGTGCTAGTCGGCTCTGGCCCTCGCTACCTGCTGCAGATGCAACTGCCCGAAGACGCGGAGACAACGGTGGATCGCTTCAAAATCTGGGTCAGCAGTACTGGCATGCAGCCGGGCATCATGGCAATGCCCCCGCTGGGACAAAGACTGGAGCCCCCCTCCGAGGATCCCTACGGATCGGGATCCCGGCTGGATCGGGAAGTTCGGCTGGCCATTTTGGG
>NZ_JANSJA010000272.1:0-544 GCF_047462335.1 Synechococcus sp. H60.1 | reverse complement strand
TGTTGCAAATCTAACCTCAGCGGAGATTAGCCTTGCAGCCCCTGTAAAAAAAGTACTTTGGGTCAGTGGAAATATCTTTTTTGGGGACTTTTTTCAATTTTTAGGAACTCAAGCTCCATCCCAGCCGTCATAGAGAAATGTAAACCTACTCTTCACGGAGGGTTACATTGCATGATTCGCAATCTCTTCGCTCTTTCCTTGGCTGTTGTCTCGGCCACCACGTTGGTTGCAGTCCCTGCGGTCATTGCCGGCAGCTACGGCGCAACTTCTGAAAGCGTGAAAACCGCTGCTGCTACCGGCAAAACCATTGTGGATGTTGCGGCTGAGGCCGGCTCTTTCACCACGTTGATCCAAGCCTTGGAGGCTGCCGACTTAGTGGAGGTACTGGCTGGGGAAGGCCCCTTCACTGTTTTTGCTCCCACCGACGAGGCCTTTGCAGCGCTACCGGAAGGCACTTTGGAGAAGTTGCTCTTGCCGGAAAACCGTGAGCAAATGAACTACCCCACCGCGTAGGCGGGTGGGGTTTCCTCACCCGCTTGACAGC
>NZ_JANSJA010000271.1:0-545 GCF_047462335.1 Synechococcus sp. H60.1 | reverse complement strand
CTTGGCGCAACGGCTGTTTCTATCCCCCCTGCTGTCTTCCCAAAAGCTGGGGCAGCACCCGACCGAGGTTGAGTCTTCTTGCTTTTGGGAAAGGGGAACTTCCAAAGCGTCTTAGCTCCCCTACCACCGCCCTTGATGCTGCCTATGCAATCTAAAAGCAGGAGCTCAAAAAGTTCCGCGAAGACATTGACTACGTCAAAGGAGCAACTGGCCTAGCCATTGCTTATAGATGGTCTTGGCACTCCTCCGACTAAAGTCAGCTCTCCCAGGGGGATCCGCCCTCACCCCCAGCCCCTCTCCCTCTGGGAGAGGGGAGCGGGAGAAAGGGCTCCGCATCCCTACCACAGGCAACTGTGCCAGCCAGGCATATTGCTGCTTCAAGAGATCATGCGCTCGAGAGCAAGTTGCAAATCTTGAGTTAGCTCGGCTGCTGCCTGTCTGGCTTCCTGGCGGCCTTGGCGGTACTGGCGTTCCCACCGCTGGCTCACCAAGATGGGATCCCCCACCGTAACCTGAACTTCTCGCCAACCCAGGCGAGGCCGGGC
>NZ_JANSJA010000270.1:0-3756 GCF_047462335.1 Synechococcus sp. H60.1 | reverse complement strand
CAGGAGGCGCTATCCCTCCCCACCCGGGTGGGGAATCCCGCGCCTTACGTTGAATTGGCCCCATCTCGAAAGCTTGAGAAAATCTTCAGGGTTCAGATAATTAATTGTCGAAATGGGCTGCCCCGGATTGCTCCAAAAGCTGGCGGTACAGCCTCACAATTTTGTCTTCCACCTCAGCCTGGCTCAGGTGATCCGTGTCGATCAGAATGGCATCGGGGGCAGGCCGCAAGGGAGAGATAAGCCGTTCGCTGTCGCGGCGATCCCGCTGCTCAATCTGAGCTTTTAACTCTTCAAGGGACACCACTTGTCCTTGGGCTTGCAGTTGGTGTTGCCGGCGCTGGGCCCGCTCCCCCACCGAGGCGGTCAAAAAGACTTTCAGCTCGGCATCAGGAAAAACATGGGTACCGATATCTCGCCCCTCCAGGACAGCCCCCCCATCCCGTCCAATGAGGCGTTGCCGCTTCACCAGCTCCTGCCGTACCCCTGGCACTGCCGCCACCTGAGAAACCCAGCGGGTCACCTCTGGGGAGCGAATGGCCTGGGTAACTTCCTCACCGTCGGCCCAGATGCGGGTTGGTTCGTCGGCCGAGGGGCCACTTTGTAAGGTTAGTTGGGTTTGGGCAGCCAGTTGGGTCAGTTGCTCGGCGTCGTCCAACGGGATCCCCCGCTGCAGCGCCAGCCAGGTGATGGCCCGGTACATCGCCCCCGTATCCAAGTACAGGAGCTGCAGTTGAGCGGCCACTGCTCGCGCTACGCTGGACTTCCCGGCCCCTGCCGGTCCGTCGATGGCAATCAGCGGGCGACGCCCTGTTTTCGGGGAAGGAGGCACTGCACTCTGCTGTTTTTGGGGCAAGGGATCCGCACCTTCCGGGGAAAGGAGCAGGTTGTCAATCAGGCGAGTTTGCCCTACATAGGCGGCGATGGCCAGCAGTCCCTTATCTTTGACCTCCGATAGGGGCTGGAGGGTTTGCGGATCCACCAATTCCAGATACTGCACGCGCACCTCCGGGGTGTGCTCTAGCTCAGCACGGGCGGCGGCCAGGATCCCTTCGGCGGAGGGATCCCCGGCTTGCCAGTGGTCGTAACCTCGGCGCAGGGCGCGGTACAGGCTGGCGGCCACCTGCCGCTCCGCTGCTGAGAGGTAGCGGTTGCGGGAGCTGTAGGCAAGGCCGTCGGCTTCTCGCACGGTGGGGCAAGGGACAATGGTGGTGGGGATCTGCAGATCCTGAACCAGGCGCTGGATGATGGCCAGTTGCTGGGCATCCTTTTGGCCAAAATAGGCCCGCTGCGGCTGCACCAGGTTCAGCAGTTGCAGCACGATGGTGGCCACGCCGCGAAAATGCCCCGGTCGGTGGGGGGCGCAGAGGGTCTGCAGAAGGGATTCGGGGGGCATCACCCAAGTGCGGTCGCCTCCGGCTGCCGGGTCGGCTCCCATCTCTTGCGGGTCGGGGGCAAACACCACATCCACGCCCGCCGCTTCACACAGGGCCCGATCCCCTTCCTCATCGCGGGGGTAGCGATCCCAGTCTTCGTTGGGGCCAAATTGGAGGGGGTTGACGAAGATGCTGACCACCGTGTGGTCACACTCTTGGCGGCAGCGGCGGATCAGACTGAGATGCCCCTCGTGCAGGGATCCCATCGTTGGCACCAAGCCTATGGTAGATCCCCGCCAGCTCGCTACCTGCTCCCGCAAAGCCGCCACCGTGCGCAGCCACTGCATCGCTATGCCACCTCACCTGCTGAGCCGCTCTCTTGCCGACGGTTTGGTGCCAGCTTTTCCTCCCTGGCTTTCACAGACCGATCTTATTGCCGCGCTGATACTGTCTGTAGGCGGCCACAAACAGGCCTGCCAAGGTAACCAGCACCATCCCCAAAACGATCCCCAGCAAAATTGGCTCGATCACAACCTAGGCCTCCTACTTCAAACCTAGATCATGATAAGCCAAGCCCAAACTCTTCCTCACCTTGCCCGGGCCTTTGAGGAGGGGATCCCTGCCAAAAATCAAAACTAACGAAGAGACGGGGGACACCTCCCAATTGCCTCAGTGGATGGTCAAGTCTCCACGGCTATAGCTTGCTTTTTGATTGATCACTTCGTTTAACTTGCAACTGTCCCGCCTGAGCTTGCCGAAAGATGTTTCCCAACCACAACTGCCCTCCCGCTTTGAAGGAGTGCCTGTCTGGGCTGGAAGAGCAACTGCGCCCTCTGGCAGACAAGGCCGTTCCCCTACTGGTGGCAGACTCGGATCCGCTACAAGTGTGGGCTGCCGTTTTGGCCTGCCAACACCTGGGGATCCCCCTCTTCTTAGCCAATCCCCACTGGGGAGAACGGGAGTGGGGACAGGCTTTGGCCGGCCTGGGATCCGCTTGGCACTGGCGGCAAGGGCAGTTGCAGGAGGATCCCGCCTGCTCCAACCCCCAGCTGGAGCATTGGCAACAGCTCCTGCCCAGCACCGATTGGCCGGTAATTGGGATCCCTACCGGCGGCTCCGGCGGTCAGGTGAAATGGGCGGTGCACTCCTGGCGTACCCTCAGCGCCTCCGCCAGAGCCCACCAACAGCACTTCCGGGTGGAGTGTATCCATAGCTACTGTGTGTTGCCCCTGTACCACGTCAGCGGCCTGATGCAGGCTGTTCGTTCCTGGCTGAGCGGCGGCCAGTGGATTGTCTGGGATTGGAAACGACAGCAGCAGGCTGAGGCCTGGGATCCGCCTTTGCCGGGCAGCTTTCTGTCGCTGGTGCCCACCCAGTTGCAGCGGCTGTTGCTCAACGCCCAGCCAGGAGTCTTGGAGAGCCTACACCAATTCCAGGCCATTCTGGTTGGCGGCGGCCCCACCTGGCCCAGTTTGCGGCAACAGGCCCGGCAGTTGCACTTGCCCCTAGCCCTCACCTACGGCATGACCGAAACCGCCTCCCAGGTATGTACGCTGCTGCCAGAAGCTTTCTTGCAGGGCAGCGACAGTCTGGGCCGGCCCCTACCCCACGCCACCGTGGAGATCCGCGGTGAGAGAGGGGATCCCCTGCCCGCCCAGACGGTAGGCCGCATCCACGTGTGGGCTGAGTCGCTGGCACTGGGCTACTACCCTCTCTCCAGCGAGGCAGATTCTCTAGGCCAATGGCAACAGCGGGGCTTCACCCCCGGCGATTGGGGCTATCTGGACTCAGAGGGCTATCTCTACTGGCTGGGCCGCGCCGACGAGCTCATCCTGACCGGAGGGGAAAAGGTGATGGCCGCCGAGGTGGAGGGGGAAATCCGCGCCAGCGGCTGGGTAGAAGATGTCTGTGTGCTGGGCCTGCCCGATGAGGAGTGGGGCCAGCAGGTGGTGGCGGTGGCTGTGCCCAGGGCTGGGATCTCTCTAAGCAGCAACGAGCTGGAGAAGCACCTAAAGCGGCACCTTGCACAACAACTAAGCCCCTTCAAGCACCCCAAGCAATGGCTGTGGTGTAGCGGGATCCCCCGCAACGCCCAGGGCAAGGTCAACCGCCAGCAGCTCCGGCAGTGGGCGGCCCAGCAGTTGAAAGTTGCAGCGCCAGGCAGCTAGCTGGATCCCTCCCGGATGCCCAGACGGGCTAGATCTCGCCGGATTTCAAAGGCCAACTCCCGGTTATTTGGCTCTGTGGCCAAGGCCTTTCTCAGATAGGCTTCTGCCTGCCGGTGGCGCCCCTCTTGGATCAAATGGTTGCCGAAGCGTTGATAGGCCAAAGCCAAGATGTGGATGGCCTCGCCGGAGTTGGGAAAGCGTTTCAGGAGGGCTTC
>NZ_JANSJA010000269.1:0-3784 GCF_047462335.1 Synechococcus sp. H60.1 | reverse complement strand
ACTGCAGGGCTACCCTTCGCGTCAGCGGCGCGTAGCGCTTAAGCCCGCTCCGTACCGCTTAGCGGTCGGAGCCGGGTAGTTTACTAGTAGTTTACTATCCAACTTCTGCAGTCGCAGCAACCGAATGGCGACACTTCGTCCGAGGGATCCGTCCAGACGCAGCCGGGATCCCTAGGGTTGAGGCTCGAGGTCGCTTCAAATAAGCTGGAAACACGCCGGGCTGGCCCTTGGCATTCTGTGGGCCGTTTCCGGTCTTCGCCCCGCTTCCGTAGGCCCCCTCTGGATATGGAGAGAGCTCCTGTGCGTTGCCTTGGGATGGAATAGCTCCACGGAGCTGGCGAAATGGCCGTTAATTTGTATTAGGACTATAGTGCAGTCGGCTATCATAAAGCCAAAACTGTTCTTGCTGGGTGGATTAGTCTCGTTCGGCGAGCTGCAGCGATGCCCACTTCTGCAGAGTCTCTGTCCTCTCCGCTTCCCCAAGGCGAGGCCCTCAAGCCCTCGGTGGTGGCGGCGCGGGAGCCTTTTTTGGGGCTGCTGCGGGATCTGGCGCGGGCTTACCAAGCCTTTGAAAACTACGCCAGCGCTCACATTCGTCAGATAGGGCTGACCGCCCCCCAATTCGATGTGTTGGTAACCATTGGCAACACTCCTGGCTTGACGATGAATATCCTGGCCCAGAAAACGCTGGTTACCAAAGGGACGCTGACCGGGATCGTGGATCGCCTGGAACAAAAGGGGCTAGTGCGCCGCGAGGTACCTCCAGAAAACCGCCGCTGCTTCAAGATCGTGCTTACCGAAGAGGGGGAAAAACTGTTTGAACAGGTCTTCCCGGCCCATGTGGCCTACCTGAAAGAGCGCTTTCAAAAGCTGAATCCGGAAGAGATGGCTCAGATCCAAGCCTGCTTGAAAAAGCTGCAAGCAATTTTCTATTAGATCCCTCCTTGCGAGAGAGGCTAAGCAGCGGGACTTTTCAGCAGGTGCAGTCAGCTCTGCCTAGGGCTAGATCGAGGAGCTAGCCACTGCCTCACCCCAAAACCCAGAGCATGAAGGTCACTCCCAAGGTAACGGCGCCGAAGAGGGCATAGCTAATCCGGCGCAGTGGCTGCAGTTGCATGGCATGCAGATCCTTAAGCCAACCCAGCCCCAGCGATTCCACAAAGCGATCTAACACTGCTTGCATGGGGTAGGCGTAAACGGATCCCTGTTCTTTGAAGTTGACTAGCACAACTAGCAGCGTGGCGTAGCCCCAGAGGAGGCCCCAGAGCACAGCACTCAACCCGATTAAGATGGGCTCAAGCATCGACCTTCCTTGGTCTCCTGGGGGCGTGACCGCCGTCCCCCCGACGGAGTTCTTCGAGCTGAAGAGCTGGATCTCATTTTCAGCCTCTTTATCTGCTTGAAGCTACCCTCCCACCTCTAGGCCCGCTTTCAAGGGCCAGAGCAGGGGTGTCCTGCCCGTCCAAGGCAAAAGATGGCAGACTAGGGTTACCAGTCCAAGCCATCTTGACTAATGCCCATGAGCTCTCGCTACCTGCTGCCCCCTGCCGAGCCCAAATCCGTCGGCACCGCCTATCTCCTCTGGGCGTTGGGCATATTCGGCATCTGCGGTGTCCATCGCTTTTACCTGGGCAAAACCGGGACAGGCTTTCTCTGGTTCTTTACCTTTGGCCTGTTGGGAATTGGCCAGTTGATTGACCTGTTTTTGATCCCAGGCATGGTGGAAGATTACAACTTCAAGCTGGCCGTCTTGCAAGGGATCCGCCCCTCTGGGGCTCCCGTCAAGTCTGTCTCGGCCCCGCCTCAGCCTTTGAAGGGTCAGGCGCTGATGCGGGAGATCCTACGGCTGGCGCAGCAGCGACAAGGGATCCTCACCCTCTCGGAGATCGCCATCGAGCTGCCTGCTGACTTTGACGAGATTGAAAAAGCGCTGCGAGAGCTAAGCCGACGGGGCATTGCCTCCCCTGAGAACAACCTCACCACCGGCGCAGTGGAGTACCACTTCCCTCACCTGTTGCGCTCCCCTGGCGACCGGCGCTCCCTCTGACAAGGTCCTACTGGGATCCCAGGATCCCCCGCTGTTTGGCCAGTTGCATTGCCCGGTGAAAGGCCAGCAAGCCCAGCCCGAAGTAGAAAAGGCCGCTGGCCAGAGCCATGAGCAGCCGCAGGGGATCCAATCCCACCTCCCGCACCATCAGATCCCGCAGCAGGCCAGCCCCTGCCGTCATGGGTAGCATCTGCCCCAGCCACTTCAGGGATCCCGACCACTCTTCTGTGGGGGTGGCTAGGAGAAAGAGCAGGCCAAATTGGCTCAGGATCAGCAGTTGTTGAATGCGCTTCCAAATCAAGGCAGCAGATCCCAGCAAAAACGAGAAGCCATAGGCCCCCAGCACCACGCTCAAGAGGGGCAACAACAGAGTGGGAGGAAAGCGCAGCCGGCTGCCTGTCAACAGCAAAATGACGCCCAAAATAACGACGACGACGGAAAAGCGCAACACCAAGCTGGCGCAGGCCCGCGCCAAAAACAGGGTGGCCGCCGAAAAGGGCGAGAGCAACACCTGCTCCAAGGTGCCTGTCTGGGCTTCCACCTGCAAGTTGAGGGCAATATCGTTCACCACAAAAATCACCAGCGTCCAGAGCACATAGCCGATCACCACCGCGTCCAGCCGTTCGCCAAATTGGGAGGCCGGCCCCGCCACATACTGAGCGCCGGCAAAGAGGGCATAGAAGAAAAAGGTGGTGATCAGGATCCCGCCCAGGGCTTCTGCCGGATAGCGGATGTACTGGATCCAGGCCCGCTTCAGCTCGGCCCAAAACAGGTGTATCGCCTGCATCATCCTCGCCCATCCCCTCTTTTTAAGAGCTTGAGAAAAATGTGGGTGAGATCCGCTTCCTCTCGCTTAATGCTAAGCAGGGGCAAGGGCTTGAGGATCTCCAGCACCTGATACAACGCCTCTGAAGAGCCGCCAAAGCGCAACTGATGGAAGCCGAGAATCTCCACCCCTTGCTGGAGCAGGCGCTCCGCCCGGCTGGGATCCAGGTCTTGTTCCAACTCAATCCGATAAGTACTGGCTGCGCCGGCAAACTGGCGGATCAGCTCCTGCGTGGGGGCCTGGCAGAGGATTCTCCCCCCCTCGATCACGGCCACCTGGTCTGAGAGGGCCTCGGCCATCTCCAGTTGGTGGGTAGTGAGGAGAATGGCCCGACCTGCAGCGGCAATTTGGCGGATCAAGGATTTCACTGCTTGGGCGGCTTCCACATCCAGCCCCAGGGTGGGCTCATCCAAAAGTAGCAGAGCCGGCTGGTGCAAGAGGGCAACAGCAATGGCCACCTTCTGCTGCATACCCCGCGAAAGGGTCTGCACAGCAACATCCCGTTTTTCCAGCAGGCCAAAGGTCTCCAGTAGCTCCAGCCCCCGCTGGCGAGCCGTTCTGGGGGATAGCCCCCGCAGCACGCCAAAGTACTCCAAGTTTTGCAAGGGGGTCAGCCGCCAGTAGAGGTTGCGGTTGCCTTCCAGCACCGCCCCCACCTGGGCCAGCGCACCCGCATCGGCGTGGGGATCCCGTCCCAGGATGCGCACCGTGCCAGCATCCGGCCGGATCAGCCCAGCAATCATCTTGATGGTGGTGGTCTTGCCGGCTCCATTGGGCCCCAAGAAAGCCAGGATCTCCCCTGCCGCCAGCGTCAGAGAGACATCCACCACCGCCCGCACCTGCTTGCCCCCCTGCCGGTAGGTTTTCTGGAGGTGGTGGGCTTCGAGAACTTTCATGACTTTTTTATTTCT
>NZ_JANSJA010000268.1:0-3905 GCF_047462335.1 Synechococcus sp. H60.1 | reverse complement strand
CCCCTGTCTGGTCGGGGGCAATCACATCCTTGCTTTTTGTCGCACCCAGCGGTGTACTGTTCTTTTGGTCACCATGAACCGTTCGGCTACCTGGCGGATAGAGGTCTGACCTGCCTGATAAGCTGCCACAACTCTCTGCCGTAAATCCAAAGAATGGGTTGGCATCCCCTTCTCTTCTGTACCCTATTTTAAATTAATAGGCTGTATTATAACCTGTCATGAATATCTTAGAAATGCTACAGTCCCGGAAACACTGCCAGCAAGGAAGTTACAGAAGCTATGCTATGCTGAGGTATTAGTCATTGAAATCAGCATGCGGGCCCATTACTTACAACACGTGGCGTTTGAAGGTCTCGGCTACATAGAGTCCTGGCTCAAAGCCAAGGGGTACCCTGTAACGGGCACAAAGTTCTTTGAATCGACAAGATTGCCGAGCCTGGATGAATTTGACATGCTCATCGTCATGGGTGGCCCCATGAGTGCCAATGACGAAAGCGCGTTCCCTTGGCTGGTGCAGGAGAAGGAGTTTATCCGCAATGCCATCGAGGCCGGCAAGTCCATTTTGGGCATCTGTCTGGGGGCGCAACTGATTGCCAGCGCAATGGGTAGCCGAGTGTTTCCAAATCGTGTTAAGGAAATAGGCTGGTGGCCGGTGCAAGGGATCCAACCAGCGAACGAGCTGGCCTTTCCTTTTCCGCCCTCGATTGAGGTTTTTCACTGGCACGGGGAAACCTTCGAGCTGCCCCCTGGTGCACTTCACCTTGCCAAAAGCGAAGGCTGCGAGAACCAGGCCTTTCAGCTTGGGCGTTCAGTGATTGGCCTCCAGTTTCACTTGGAAACCACGCCGGAATTGGTGCAAGGGCTTGTCTCCCACTGCGGCGACGAGTTATTGCCATCTACCTATGTGCAGTCGGAAGTAGAAATTCTCTCAGCTCCCCCTGAGAAGTACCAAGCCATAAACCATCTCATGGGCGAGGTTCTCTCCTTTCTCTGTCGCCCCAATCCCTAGGCCCCGCGCTGCGCTCTGGAGGGCGACCAGAGCCGTAAGATGCATCTGCAAGCCAAAGTTCCAAGGGGCATAGACGTGGGCCATCAGGTTTTGGGACTGGGGATCGCAGGTTGGTCGGCTGCACGGCTGCTGCGGGCCCAGGGAAAAGAGGTGTGGGTCTGGGACGAGCAGGATTCGGAGCTCTTGCGGCAACGGCAGGCAGAGCTGGAACAAGAAGGGATCCCTGTCCACTTGGGCCAGCCTTTTCAACTGCTGCCGGGAGTGGAGCAGGTGGTGGTCAGCCCGGGCATTGCCTGGGATCACCCCTTGCTGCAAGAGGCGCGTCGGCAAGGGATTGAGGTGGTGGGAGAGGCAGAGCTGGCCTGGCAGTTCCTTGAGCATCTGCCTTGGGTAGGGATCACGGGCACCAACGGCAAAAGCACCACCACGGCCCTGGTGGCGGAGATGTTCAAAGCGGCAGGGCTAGAAGGGATCCCCTGCGGCAACATTGGCTTACCTCTGTCTCAGGTGGCGCTGGAGACTTGGCAAGGGCAGCGGCAGCCGGATTGGATCGTGGCAGAGCTGAGCAGCTACCAACTGGAGGCCAGCAGCCGCCTGATGCAGAGCTCCCCTAGCAGCCCACCCCGCATTGGGGTATGGACCACCTTCACCCCCGATCACCTAGAGCGGCACGGCACCCTGGAGCGCTACGCCGGCTTTAAGGCGCGGCTGCTGGAGCGGGCCCAGTGGCGGGTGGTCAACGGCGAGGATCCCTACCTCTTTCGCCGGCGGCGAGACTGGGAAAACACCTACTGGGTTTCCCTGCAAGATCCGCAAGCGGATGTCTTCCTGCGGGGGAGCACCCTTTACATCCAGGGGGAAGCGGTGGCGGAGCTGGAGGATTTTGCCGAGCGCTGCCCTGGTCCTCACAACTTGCAGAACTTGCTCTTGGCGGCAGCGGCTGCTCATCTGGCCGGGATCCCTAACACTGCCATTCAGGGAGCCATCCGCTCTTTTGCCGGCATGCCCCATCGCCTGGAGCGGGTAGCCCAAATCCAGGTGGGATCCACCCCCATCCGCTTTGTCAACGACAGCAAAGCCACCAACTACGAGGCCGGCTGGGTGGCCCTCAACGCCCTCTCCCCGCCCATCATCCTCATTGCCGGTGGAAGGGCCAAACAGGGGGATCCCTCGGCCTGGCTGCGGCTTATTCAGGCTAAGGTGGCCCGCGTGTTGCTCATTGGGGAGGCTGCTCCTGCCCTGGCCCAGGCTCTCCAGGCAATCCGCTATACTGACGTCGAGATCCTGCCAACTCTAGAGGTAGCGGTGGAAAGGGCCTTTGCAGCCGCTTGCTCCCTAGCGCAAGCCCTGGCGGATCCCGCTCAGCCCATTACCGTTTTGCTGTCGCCCGCCTGTGCCAGCTTTGACCAGTACCCCAGCTTCGAGCACCGTGGCCACCACTTCCGCGCCTGTTGCCAAGCCCTTGTGGGATCCCTGGAACGCTGAAGCGCGCTGGCTGCGCTGGCTGACGCTGGTTTGGCTGGCGGTGGGCTTGATGATGCTGTTTTCGGCCTCCTACCCGGTGGCGCAGCAGACTACTGGCGATGGCCTCTATTTCTTTAAGCGCCAGTTGCTCTGGGCAGGGCTGGGGCTGGCCTGCTTTGTGCTCCTGGTGCGCATCCCCTTGCGGCGCTGGTTTCCCTGGGCCGGGATCCTCTGTCTGCTGGGCATTGGCTTGGTTTGGGCTACCCAGGTGCCGGGGCTGGGGGTTTCTCGCCTAGAAGCCAGCCGCTGGCTGGATTTGAAGGTGATCCCGGTGGTCATCCAGCCTTCGGAATTGCTCAAGCCTCTGTTGGTGCTGCAGGGGGCCTGGGTGTTTGGCCGTTGGTTTTACCACCCCGCCTGGTTTCGCGGCGTCTGGGTTGGGCTCTTTGCTTTGGCGCTGCTAGGGATCCTCCTCCAGCCCAACTTGGGCACCACCGCCATCTGCGGCCTTACCCTCTGGGTCATGGCCTGGACTGCCGGGATCCCCGTTTTTACCCTCTTGGCTACAGCGGGACTGGGGATCCTGGCGGCTGTGGTGAGCATTCTCAGCAAAGACTACCAGCGGCGGCGCATCCTTGCCTTTTTGGATCCCTGGGGGAATGCGCGGGGCGACGGCTATCAGTTGGTGCAAAGCCTTTTGGCCATTGGCTCAGGGGGCTGGTGGGGCAAAGGCTACGGCCTTTCGCAGCAAAAGCTATTCTACCTGCCCATCCAGTACACAGACTTCATCTTTGCGGTGTATGCGGAAGAGTTTGGCCTGGTGGGATCCCTCTTCTTCCTGGGGCTATTGAGCGCCTACACCTGGGTAAGCCTGCGGGTCATGCGGCGCTGTCTCGACCTGCCCACGCGGCTGGTGGCCTGTGGCTGTTTGATGTTTTTGGTGGGGCAGGCACTGCTGAATGTCAGTGTGGTCACCGGCCTGTTGCCAACTACAGGGGTACCCTTGCCGCTGTTTAGCTACGGCGGCAGCTCAATTCTCTCTGGACTAATTATGGCGGGACTGCTGGTGCGGGCCGCCCGCGAGGTGGGCTAAGCTCTGTAAGCGTCTCACTCAGCAGCCAGTAGATAGAGACTTTGGGGTTCAGAAGGGATCAATTGGTAGGGATCCGCCTGGTTAAGCTCCCGACAGAGGCGAGCAAAAGACTGGAGACTTTCAAGGCGCTCCGTGAGCTCGGTAAACTACCCGGCTCCGACCGCTAAGCGGTACGGAGCGGGCTTAAGCGCTACGCGCCGCTGACGCGAAGGGTAGCCCTGCAGTTGGCAAGCCAACCACGAACCTCCAGGCCGGTTTACAGCGACCCCCAAAAGCGTAATGACGTTGGCACCGTTCAAATCTGCATCCCCTTCCCAGCCACAAGCCGGGTTGACACAG
>NZ_JANSJA010000267.1:0-560 GCF_047462335.1 Synechococcus sp. H60.1 | reverse complement strand
TGAAAGCCCTAATCGAGCAGCTTACTGTTACTGGTAAGTTCCCCCTTCGGGGGGATCCCTAGAAGTTGGAAACCCAGCAACTTGGTGACGATGTCGCCGGGCTGGGCTCGCGTTCCCCCTTCGGGGGGATCCCTAGAAGTTGGAAACAAGACCTGGCACAGCTAAATACAAACCTGCCTGATTAGGGTTCCCCCTTCGGGGGGATCCCTAGAAGTTGGAAACTGGAAAGGAAAACCACCCTAGACTCGCAGGCAGCCGGTTCCCCCTTCGGGGGGATCCCTAGAAGTTGGAAACTTTCAGTTTCTCGATTTTCGACATACTTCCTTTCCTCCTGTTCCCCCTTCGGGGGGATCCCTAGAAGTTGGAAACACGTCGTAGTTGCCGTGCAGAATCACCTCTATTTTGGCTCTGGTTCCCCCTTCGGGGGGATCCCTAGAAGTTGGAAACAAAGGCGCCGCTCCCGCCAAGCCCGCCGCTCCCGCCAGTTCCCCCTTCGGGGGGATCCCTAGAAATTGCTGTTATACAAATCATACGCTGCCGCCGATGTACTCTGTGTAGGT
>NZ_JANSJA010000266.1:0-3923 GCF_047462335.1 Synechococcus sp. H60.1 | reverse complement strand
ATGAAGCAACTGGGGCAGAAGAAGAGACAAAAGCTCTGCTGTCAAGCGGGTGAGGAAACCCCACCCGCCTACGCGGTGGGGTAGTTCATTCCATTCTCTCTGTTGCCGCCGAGGACGTTTTAGGGCTGATGCTGGGTAGGGGTTCACCAGACGAGGGATCCGAGTTCAGCCGCCCGCCTCGGCGGGTTTTGATCTGCCCGGATAGCTTCAAAGGATCCCTGACGGCCAAGGAGGCGGCAGAGAGCATCGCCCGCGGGATCCAACAGGGGTTGCCCCAGGCGGAGATAGAGCTGCTCCCTCTAGCCGATGGGGGTGAGGGCACGCTGGAGACCTTGTTGTCGGCACTGGGGGGAGAAAAACGGCGGTTGTGGGTCAGCGGCCCGCTGGGGGATCCCGTCTGGGCCGAGTATGGCGTGGTAGGCGAGCGGGCGCTGCTGGAAGTAGCCCAGGTGGCCGGCCTGACCTTGGTGCCCCCGCAGCGGCGGGATCCCACCCGCACCACCACCTATGGCCTAGGGGAGCTCTTGCGGGCCGTCTGCCGGGATCCCATTGCTGAGATTTGGATAGGGCTGGGCGGATCCGCCACCGTGGATGCGGGAGCGGGAATGGCGCAGGCCCTGGGCTATCGCCTCCTGGATGAGGCCGGGGATCCCATTGGCTGGGGGGGAGGGGAGCTGGCCCGGCTGGCGCGCATCGAGCCGCCCAAGCAGCCTGTCTGGCTGGGCAAGTGCATCCGCGGCCTCTGCGATGTGCAGAACCCCCTCACCGGCCCGTTGGGGGCGGCTGCCGTTTTTGCGCCCCAGAAGGGCGCCACTCCCCAGCAAGTAAGGCAGTTGGAGCAGGCCCTGCAGCACTGGGCCAGAGTAGTGGAGCGCGACCTGGGCCGGACGGTGGACGGGATCCCAGGGGCCGGCGCTGCCGGTGGGCTGGGGGCAGGGCTGGTGGCCTTTTTGGGAGCCACCCTGGAGTCCGGGATCCAGCTCTTGGCCCAGCACTTGGCCCTGCCGGAGCGCATGCGTCGCTGCGACCTGGTGGTGACCGGCGAGGGCCGCCTCGATGAACAGAGCACCATGGGAAAGGTGGTGGGGGCAGTGCTGGAGCAGGCGAGCGCGGCGCAGAAGCCCTTGCTCATCCTCTGCGGCCAGGCCACCCCGGCAGCTCGGGCTAACTTGACTGCCCGATCCCTTCTCATCAGGGTTGGCGCCCTCTGTGACCGGATCCCGGATGTGACCGAAGCGCAGCGCCAGGCCAGCCACCATTTGGAGCAGATGGCCGCTTGCGAGTTGAAAAAGTTTCTAGCCGGGGATCCAGCCGTTATATAGTCATTGCAAAGGGTTATGGAGCAGCCTGTCCGTTGCTCTCCAGCTCCCCTCTCCCTGAGGGAGAGGGGCCGGGGGTGAGGGGAGCTCCCTCTGGGACAGGGAGTGGTGTGGTCGCGTGAGCGGTGCGGAGCGCTTGGGCCGCTAGCGACAAAGTATCTCAATCGTGTTTGGAACAACTATAATGGCCTGAATGGGTTATTTTTTTAAAAATCATGGCCACTATTGAGTTTTCTCCCGGCATTCCAGAAGTGCCAACGCAGGTGCGGCTGCTGAAATCCAAAAATGGCAAGCGGGGATCCGCCATTTTTCGCTTTGAGGAGCTGAAGTCCGACACGCAAAGCATCCTCGGCATGCGGATGATCGACGAGGAAGGGGAGCTGACCACCCGCAACATCAAAGCCAAGTTCTTGAACGGGGAATTCAAGGCCCTGGAAGTGATCTACGACATGGAAACAGAAGCAGAATGGGAGCGCTTCCTGCGCTTTATGGAGCGCTTCTCGGCAGCCAACCAGATGGGCATGGCCTAGGGGGCTCAGCTTTTGGATTTTTTGCTCCCCTTGGCGGACTTGCTCTTGGCTTTGGGCTGTTTGGGAGCGGTTCCCTGGGCCTGCTCAACGGGGGGCTGTCCCAGGAGAGGTCGCTGCTTGTGCCAGTCAGTGCTCTGCTCGTAAGCATAGGCCACCCGCAGCACCTTACTCTCCTGCAAGACGTTGCCTATGATCTGCAGGCCGATGGGCAGACCGTTGGCAAAGCCACAGGGCAGGCTCAGCCCCGGCAAGCCCGCCAGGTTGACCGGGATCGTCATCAGGTCGCACAGGTACATGCTCAAGGGATCCTCCCGCTCGCCGCTTTTGAAAGCCGGCGTGGGGGTGGTGGGGCTGACCAACACATCCACCTTCTCGAAGGCCCGCAGAAAATCTTGCTTGATCAAGGTGCGCACCTTCTGGGCCTTGAGGTAGTAGGCATCGTAGTAGCCGGCAGAGAGGGCATAAGTGCCGATCATGATGCGCCGCTTCACCTCCGGCCCAAAGCCGCGGGCGCGGGTCTTGCCATACATAGCCAAGAGCGAGTCGGCAGGTTCCCGCAGGCCGTACTTGACGCCGTCGTAGCGGGCCAGGTTGGAAGAAGCTTCCGAAGGAGCAATGATGTAGTAGGTAGCTAGACCGTAGCGAAAGCTGGGGCAGTCGATCTCCAGGATCTCTGCCCCCAGCTCCTGCAGGTGTTGGATGGCCGCTTGCACAGCCGCGCGGGTCTCTTCCCCACACCCTTCCCCCAGCAGGTCGCGGATGACGCCAATCTTGAAGCCTTTGATATCGGCGATCAAAGCCTGGCTATAGTCCGGGATCTCCACCCTAAGGCTGGTGGAGTCCATGGGGTCGTGGCCGGCAATCCCCTGCAGCAGCAGGGCCACATCCTCCACCGTGCGCCCAAACGGCCCCACCTGATCCAGAGAAGAGGCAAAGGCCACCAGCCCATAGCGGGAGACCAGCCCATAGGTGGGCTTGAGGCCAACCACGCCACAGAAGGCCGCCGGCTGGCGGATCGATCCCCCCGTATCCGATCCCAAGGCCACCACCGCCTGGTCTGCCGCCACCGCCGCCGCCGACCCGCCTGAGGATCCCCCTGGCACCCGCGTCAGATCCCAGGGGTTGGCAGTGCGCTGAAAGGCCGAGTTTTCCGTGGAGCTGCCCATGGCAAACTCGTCCAGGTTGGTCTTGCCCACCGTCACCATGCCGGCTGCCGCCAGCCGCGCCGTCACCGTTGACTCGTAGGGCGGAATAAACCCCTCCAGAATCCGAGAAGCGCAGGTGGTGCGGATCCCTTGGGTGCAGAGGTTATCTTTCACAGCCAACGGGATCCCGGCCAGCGGACCAATCGCCTCCCCGGCGCGAATGCGGGCATCCACCGCCCTAGCCTGTTGCAGCGCCAGCTCCTCCGTAACAGTAATAAAGCTCTTGAGCTGCGGCTCCAGTTGGTGCAGGCGCTCCAGGTATTCGCGCGCGATCTCCTCGGCCGAGCGCTCTTTGCTCACCAACTGGCGGTGCAGGGCACGGATAACAGACATATGGCAAACTCGCTAAGGAAGGGAAAGGCCGATCGAGCAACGTCAAAGTTCTCTCTAGAGTAATCCAGCACGGATCCCTACTAACTCCCCTCTCCCTCAGGGAGAGGGGCCGGGGGTGAGGGGCTGCTCCCCCAAAGAGAGGGGCCGGGGGTGAGGGCCAGCGCGGAGCGCTTGGGCCTACCGCCGTTCCAAAAAATCGCGGCGCAGATCTCGAATCTCCTGCCGCATCTCCCTCATCTCTTGGGCCATCTCGTCAGTGCGCCGTTCCAGAGCTTCAGTTCGGCGCTCCAGGGCATCCGTGCGGCGCTCGATAGCGCGGGTGCGCGCATCAAAGCGATCCATGGACTCGCGGAAAAACTGAGCCAGCATTGCCTGCCCTTCTCGCAGTTCTTGAATCAGAAGCTGCTGATTTTGTTGGACAAGACGTAGCTCCTGCTGGGCCGCTTGCAGCTCTTGAACAGCGCGGATCAGCCACTCTTCTTGTTCCGGAGTCATTATCAACTAGAGCGAGAGGATGCCAAGATCCTACCACCAAC
>NZ_JANSJA010000265.1:0-563 GCF_047462335.1 Synechococcus sp. H60.1 | reverse complement strand
TCTCTTGAAGGGGACGCAGAGGTTGCGCAACTCTTCCCTCCCCCTAGCAAGCCGAAGCTTTCAGTTTGGTTAAAATAATCACTCCCACCAAGGCCAGGCTTACCTTGACACTCCCCTGACTAAAGTCGGGGGATCCTTACGCAGTCCACAGTTAGACTCGTAAAGGCGCTGTCAAGACGCCCCTAGACGGTCTCTAGGGCAAAGCCCTAAGGTTCTGCTCACTTTGCTGAGCAACGCTCCCACGCCATGCACTGGTCGGGTTTTTCACCGTAGTGGGTGCTTTGCTAAGGCCTCCGGCCTGCTGGCGGGAAGGGAACGCTAAGCCCAATCGTTCATTATACCAAAGCCCTCCGGCCCGCTTGGGTGAAGGGAGAGCAACTCAAGTTGCTTGCGGGCTTTTCCGCGCTGCACTAAAGTGCTGAGCTACCAAGCCTATCCTCTGTGTATCTGTTTTTGGATGCCGCTCAATTTATGGAGGGGAGGCCGTCACAGTAGGAGCAGTACTTTTTTAACCTATCTGCAGTCAGCTACTTTACAGGATCTCAGAGGCATCTAGGGGGTAG
>NZ_JANSJA010000264.1:0-3992 GCF_047462335.1 Synechococcus sp. H60.1 | reverse complement strand
TTCGGAGAACTTTCCTGGGGGACTTTTCGGCAAACCTGTGGGCAAAGGGATGGTAATATCGCTACGCACTTCTCTTACCGTGACCGCCCATGAGCGTTCCTTCCTCTGCTGCTCGAACCTATCGGATTACTGCCCTGGCCGGAGATGGCATCGGCCCTGAAATCATGCAGGTGGGGCGGGCGGTTTTGGATGCAGTGGCCGCTCAGATGGGGTTTTCCCTCCAGTGGCAGGAGGGCCTCATTGGTGGAGCAGCCTACGAAGCCACTGGGGATCCCTTGCCCCCAGAGACCTTGAAAATGGCCCAGGAGAGCGATGCTGTTTACTTGGCGGCGGTTGGCGACTTTAAGTACGACACCCTGCCGCGGGAGAAGCGTCCTGAGCGGGCTTTGTTGGGCTTGCGGGCTGGCTTGGGATTATTTGCCAACTTGCGCCCGGTGAAGATCTTTCCGCAACTGGTGGAGGCCTCTTCCCTCAAGCCAGAGGTGATCGCCGGGATCGACCTGGTGGTGGTGCGCGAGCTCACCGGCGGCATCTACTTCGGCCAACCCAAAGGGATCTTCACAGATGCCACGGGATCCCGGCGGGGTGTAAACACCATGGCCTACAGCGAGGCCGAGGTGGATCGCATTGCCCGCGTGGCCTTTGAGCTGGCTCGCAAGCGACGGCGCAAGCTCTGCTCAGTGGATAAGGCCAATGTCCTGGAAGTGTCGCAACTGTGGCGGGAGCGGGTTACCGCCATTGCGGCTGAGTACCCCGACGTGGAGCTTTCCCACCTGTACGTCGATAACGCTGCCATGCAGTTGGTGCGCTGGCCGAAGCAGTTTGACGTCATTCTCACGGAGAACCTCTTCGGGGATATTCTTTCCGATGAGGCAGCGATGCTGACTGGATCCATCGGCATGTTGCCCTCTGCCTCTTTGGGATCCTCTGGCCCTGGGGTATACGAACCAGTACACGGGTCAGCCCCCGATATTGCCGGACAAGACAAGGCCAACCCTCTTGCCCAGGTGCTCTCTGGGGCAATGCTGCTACGCTACTCTTTGGATCAGCCCCAAGCTGCCGACCGCATTGAGCAGGCTGTCGAGGCAGTTTTGGCCCAGGGCTACCGCACTGCCGACATCTACTCGGAGGGGATGACCCTCGTAGGCTGCCGCGAGATGGGAGAAAAGATCTTGGCTGCTCTGGCCCAGCAGCAAGCCTCCCCCCAAGGATCGCCCTCAGCCGCCGGCGGTTGAGTGGGGGTTCCCTTGCTGGCGCGGCTACCCCTCTCCCAGAGGGAGGGATTGTCCCGACGAACGGTGGCACTGCTATTACTCTTTATTGGAAATTCTTGGAAACGTCCGCGGGCCAGCTTCTTCCCTTAGGCAAAGCGATGGCCAAGCTGCATCGGGTCGTGGACGGTGATCTTTTTCTTGTGGATGGAAATGTAGTTCTTCTTGCGCAGCTCCCCCAACAGACGCGTGATGGTGACACGGGTTGAGCCAATCGCTTCCGCAATGGCCTGGTGAGAGAGCTTGAGATCGATGGTGACTCCATTGGGGCCGGGCACCCCGAAGTCGCGGCAGAGGATCAGTAGAAAGCTGACCAGGCGGGATCCCATGTCGCGGTGAGCCAGTGTTTCAATCATCATCTCTGTCTGCAGGATGCGAGAAGCCAAGCTCTTGAGCAGCAGCATGGCCAGCTCAGCGTTCTCCCGCAGCGATTTTTCCACCTGTTCGATGGGCAGAGAGAGTAGCTCGACGCGGGTAAAGGCCACCGCGTGATAGAAGCGGTCGGAGCGCTGCCCCGTGATGAAGGAGAGCACCCCAAAAATGCTGTTTTCCCGCAGGAGAGCAACGGTAATTTCTTCCCCCATTTCGTAGACCCGCGAGAGCTTGACAGCTCCTTTCACCAAAAAGTAAACCCGCTCCGCCGGATCTCCAGGGAAGAAGATGGTCTTACCGCGTTCAAACGTTTCGATAACCGGAGGATGGTGAGGCCCTCCTAACTGTTTGAAGGCTGCAATCAGAGATTTTTCCGCGATGGCCACCACCATATTCGTCAACCTTTTAAAGCCAGTTTATACCTAAGATCAACCTATAAATCAGATCGGAGGATTTGGGGCGCACCGTATTCCCGTTGACTGGAAAATTACCCCAGGGGCAAGATTATCCTAAGCTAAAAGGTTCTGCCCGGATACCTTTGTAGCAGGAGCTACATTTTTAAAGTCTCGTCTCTTGTCCAGCAGCGAATCCAGGACCAGGGGCGGGGGCCGTAATCGATTGGAGGGGTTTTATGGGGATCCCGGAGGCGGCTGTGGCCACACCTTCTCAACCGAGCCGTCAGCACTTCACAGTACGGATGCCGGAGCCGGCCAATCATCTGCTGGAGGTGGAACTACAGATCCAAGAGGTGGATCCAGAAGCGCCTCTGCAACTGCGGCTGCCGGTGTGGACGCCGGGATCCTACCTGGTGCGGGAATATGCCCGCCATGTGCAAGAGTTTCAGGCGGCAACGGAGCAAGGGATCCCTTTGGCCTGGCGGAAGGTAGATAAGAACACTTGGGAGATCGAGCCGCCCCGCTGTTCGGCTGTGAAGGTTCGCTATCGGGTCTATGCCTATGAGCTGACGGTGCGCACCAACCATTTGGATCTCACCCACGCCTACTTCAACGGGGCGGCGCTCTTTTTCTATGTGCCCGGTCGCGAGCGGGAACCCTACACCTTGACGGTGATCCCTCCCAAGCCAGATTGGCGCATCGCCACCAGTTTGCGACCTTTGATTTCTTCTTCTGAGGATCCTGCTTCCGGCCAGTCTTTTGTGGCGGCAGACTACGACGAGCTGGTGGATAGTCCGGTGGAGGTGGGCCTGCACCAGTTGCGGTCGTTTGCAGTGGAAGGGATCCCGCATTACTTCGTGGTCTGGGGAGCAGGCACCCTGGATTTGGAGCAAGCGGTGGCCGATGCCGAGAAAATTGTCCGGGCCACTGCAGCGTTTTTTGGCGGGTTGCCCTACGACCGCTACTGGTTTATTGTGCATTTGTCGCCAGGGGGATTTGGCGGCCTAGAGCACAAGTACAGCACCACCCTTAATTATTCTGGGCTGGAGCTGCATCAGCCCCAGTCCTATCGCCGCTTTTTGGCTCTGCTGGCCCACGAGCTTTTCCATGCTTGGAACGTCAAGCGGCTGCGCCCTCTGGCTTTGGAGAAAATTAACTACAACCAAGAAAATTACGTGGACTGCCTCTGGTTTTGCGAGGGGGCAACCAGCTACTACGAAAATGTCATCTTGCTGCGGGCAGGGATCCTCAGCGCCAAAGATTTTTTGCAGATCCTGGCCGAGCAAATTGGCCGGCTGCAGCGCACTCCGGGTCGGGCCGTGCAATCGCTGCAGGAATCCAGTTTCGACGCTTGGATCAAACTCTACCGTCCCCACGAAAATAGCCTCAACAGCCAGGTTTCTTATTACCTCAAGGGCGCTTTGGTCTGCTGGCTGCTGGATCTGCACATTCGCCACCTTTCGGGGGGCCAGGGATCCCTGGACACGGCCATGCAGGATTTGTGGCAGCGCTTTGGCCGGTTTGAGAAAGGCTACACCCACCAAGACCTGCGGGAGGCCTTTGAGCGGGTAGCCGGCGCCAATCTTGGCCACTTTTTCGCTGCCTACGTGGAAGGTACAGAAGAGCTGGACTACAACGCTTACCTCCACCCTTTTGGCCTCACCCTCAAAGCCCACTTCAGCCGCCCCAACCCTTCCCCCTACCTGGGTCTCCACTTCAATGGGGAAGGCAACCGCATCAGCGCCGTCGAGATGGGATCCCCGGCCCAAAAAGCAGGCATCTGGGCTGGCGACGAGCTCGTAGCCCTAGACGGCTTTCGGGTGAGCGCCACCACCTTGCCGGAGCGCTTGGCGGCCTACCAGCCCCACCAGGTGATCTGCCTGAGCGTCTTCCAAGGCGATCAGTTGAAACACTTCTGGATCCCCTTGGATCCACCCCGCCCGGATGTTTACAC
>NZ_JANSJA010000263.1:0-565 GCF_047462335.1 Synechococcus sp. H60.1 | reverse complement strand
TCACGATACACAATTTCTTGAAAAAGCAAGGAATGACTCCAAAAAAAGACTTACCGCAGTGGGAGAGTCCAAGAAGAGGAGGTGCAAAGAGAACGACTAGCTTATGGTCAAGAAGTCAGGGATATTCCAGCGGAGGATTTGATTGTCCTCGACCAGGCAGAGGTATAGGAGGAAATGGAACGGGGAGTAGCTCGGAGTTTACGCGGTCGAGGAGCTTATCATTATCATCAGAGATACAAGGGGGAAAAGCATATTGAAATATCGAACCTTGCCAAGTTGTACGCAATGATCGAGATTGGAGCTGGATCCCAATACTCTTCCTAACTGCCCACATAGACCCTCAGACGGTCGAACAAGTTTTTCAAGCGGTAGGAGATGACTTCGTTGGTAAACCCATCGCCGATCCAGAGCTGATCACACGCATCTTCAACCGTCTGGAACGTACAGAACTCTTGCGACGAGCTCAATGGAGAAACTTCCCGTAAGTCTCTTTCCCTCCATATGAAAATTAACCCCCCAAAAGTTGGGGGGTTGGGGTGGAGAGAAGAGCCTGGCACCGAGCTAG
>NZ_JANSJA010000262.1:0-566 GCF_047462335.1 Synechococcus sp. H60.1 | reverse complement strand
CACCCCCAGCCCCTCTCCCTGAGGGAGAGGGGAGTTGAGGATCGACCAGCCAAAAAGCAAAAAAGGTAGGCTCATGGCCTACCCTCTAGGATCTGGATTTTGCTTAAGCCAAAAGTGGCGTTTGCCTCATCCCATCAGGAGACAACGTTCACCTTGACCACCTGGGCTTTTTCAGAGTCCGCTTTGGGCAGAGTCAGGGTGAGGATGCCATCTTTGTATTCCGCTTTCACCTGATCGTGCTTGATCCGGTTGGGCAGGGGGATCACCCGTTGAAAGCGCCCGTAGCGGAACTCGGTGCGGGTTACGCCTTTGTCTTCGGAGCGTTTTTCAAAGCGCCGCTCACCGCTGATGGAGACCGCTTCCGCCGTCGCTTGGATGTCCAGATCGTTGGGGTTCAGGCCGGGCAGCTCCAGCTTGAGGGTAATGGTTTCGGGATCGTCGTGCATTTCCACCGCCGGCACGAAGGCAAAGGCATCAGTCTCGGCGGGGCGAGCCATCAGCCGGTCGAACATCCGGTTCATTTCCCGTTGAATTTCGTCAATTTCCCGGAAGGGATCCCAGCGAAC
>NZ_JANSJA010000261.1:0-4002 GCF_047462335.1 Synechococcus sp. H60.1 | reverse complement strand
ATGATAGAGTACAGAGAGATTGGTGCGAGCCCCTTCATGCCTCAGTCCAAACCTGACAAATCGCCCCTCCGCAAATTCCTGGAAGCCCTGATGCTGGTGTTTGGCGCAGTCATGTTCCTGGGCTTCTCCTTTGGCCCGATACTGCAGGCACTGGGGCCTTCTGACTCGGCAGACACCGCCAATTTGGTTACCGAGCAACTGCGGGCCCAGGCGGACGGCTACCGGGCCGTGCTGGAACGGGAGCCGGATAACCCCATTGCCCTGCGGGGGTTAATTGACACGCAACTGCAGCTCAACGAGCCGCAAGGGGCCATTGAGCCGCTGAAGAAGCTGGTGGAACTGGAGCCGGAAAATCGGCAACTGCGAGCTTTTTTGGCTCAAATTCAGCGGGAGACAGGAGATCTGGAAGGAGCGCTGGAGCAGCTTCAAGCTCTCTACAAAAAGGATCCCAAAGATGGCCAAGTTCTGCAGGAGCTGGCCGATGTTCAACTAGTTCTGGGCCGCACTTCTGAAGCCATTGACCTGCTGGAGAACTATCTGAAGGAAGTACCGGAAGATAGCGATGTCCGGCTGCGCTTAGCTTTTATCTACGCCCGCAACAACCAGACGGGAAAAGCGGTGGCCCTTTATGATGAGATGATTGCAGCGGATCCCAGCGATTTTGCCCCGGTATTGGGCAAGGCAATAGCCCTCAGCTCTGCTGCCGATGCCGACCTACGGGCACAGGCCCCTGATCTGTTTGAGCAAGCGGCCCGCCTGGCCCCGCCCAAGGTGCGGGAGGAAATCCGGCAACAGGCGCAGCTCTACGCCCAAAGAAACCAGCCCCAGGCTGTTGAGAACCAGGAGACTAGCCCCTAGAGGATTTCGACTTGAGGATGCGGTAAGCTCTCCCCTTTAGGACTCAGAGACCTCCTTGAGAGCCGCTTCCACCGACGGATAAATCTCAAAAAGAGAATCCAGATGGGTAACCTTGAGAACCAGCTTGGCTTGTTCTCCTAAGCCGCAGAGCTTGAGATGACAGCCGGCGGGAGTACAGGTGCGTCTTGCCCACACCAAAGCCGACACCCCCATGCTGTCGATCAGCGTAACCTGGCTTAGATCCAGTAAGAGGTGTTTGGGTTTCTCGGCGAGAATTTGGCTCAGCTCTTTCCGCACCAAAGCGGGATCCAGCTTTCCTGCCGGAAGCTTGACCAGGGTGACAAGGGATCCCTTGGGGCCGAGCTGGGTGGAAACATCCACAAAGGGCTGAGAAAGTCAAGGTCGGGAGCCACATTGATTCTGAACCAAAGTCGCCGGGTTGGGTTCCGCCGGGCAACTTTTGTTTGATTTGTTTGAGGTGGGAAGGTAGCTCCAATGGATACGCACGGGATCCCGATGGGGGATGCGGCTGCCCTGATTTTGCTGGCCCTGCAGCTGCCAATGGTGGCGGTGTTGCTGGCGCGGCTGCTGCCGTCTTTGCGGCGCCCTTCCCCTCTGCCCCCTGGCCAAGCGGGGATCCCCTTCCCGCCGGGCCTGGTCAGCGTCCTACTGCCCACCCTCAACGAAGCCAAGCGCCTGGATCCCTGCCTGGAAGGGCTGCACCGCCAGGGAGCGGTTGTGCGCGAGGTGCTGGTGGTGGATAGCCGCTCCCAGGATGGCACCCGCGAGAAAGTGCTGCAGATGGCCGAGCGGGATCCCCGCTTTCGCCTCTTGACCGACGATCCCCTGCCCAGTGGCTGGGTAGGTCGTCCCTGGGCGTTGCACTATGGATTTCTCCAGTCGGATCCCGCCTCTGAGTGGATCCTGGGTATTGATGCCGATACCCGCCCCCAGCCAGGCCTGGTAGAGCGCTTGCTGGAAACTGCCCAGGCCAACCAGCTGGATCTCATCACCCTGGCGCCGCAGTTTATCTTGGAGCACTGGGGAGAAGCTTGGCTGCAGCCAGCTCTTTTGGTAACCCTGATCTACCGCTATGGGGCGGCAGGGGACACGGCTGCTCTGCCGGAGCGGACGATGGCCAATGGGCAGTGCATGTTGGTGCGCCGCTCGGTGCTGGAAGCCATGAACGGCTACACGCTGGCGCGGGCCTCCTTTTGCGACGACGTCACCCTGGTGCGGCAGATCGCGGCAGCCGGCTTTAAGGTAGCTTTTTGCGACGGTCGGCACCTGCTCAAGGTGCGCATGTACACGTCTTTGGCTGAAACCTGGCGGGAGTGGGGCCGCTCCCTGGATTTGAAAGACGCCACTCCCAAGGCTCAACTGTGGGGGGATATCGCCCTACTGGTGCTTACCCAAGGGATCCCAGTCTTGGCAGTTGGGGGGCTGGGGATCAAGGCCGGGATGGGGTTGCCCTTTTCCCTAACAGAGCAGGTTCTGTTGGGGCTAAACTTAGGCCTACTCGCCCTGCGCTTGGGCGTGCTGGTAGGCATTCGCAGCTCCTACCAGGATCCCCCCTGGACATTCTGGGCTTCGCCGCTGGCGGATCCCTTGGCTGTCCTGCGGGTGATCTTGTCAGCCCTCAGTCGCCCCCGCTCTTGGCGCGGGCGCACCTACTAGTCTGTTGCCTCAGGAGCGACGCCGAAGCGCAGCGGAGCAGCAGCAGGGGCAGGCGCCTGTTGGGTGGCATTCAAATAAGGCAACCCCTGCTCCAGTAAGCATAGCTGCACCGTTCTTTCAACAGGGTAGTTTGTGATCACTAGCTCCGTAATTTTTCCTCGCTTTGCCCCCTTGCAGTTGATAGCCCGATTTGCTTGAACCTCATCAACGGCAAAGAAGGGCATAGCGTACAAAGAGCGAATGATTGCAGTGTCAGAATTAGAAAGCGTGATGTACACGTTATTCTTGCTCAAGTCAATGCAAATATCTCGTAGTCGCTCTTGATCCTTTAAGGTGAAGCCGTTGGCATGATAGGAAGTAAAGTTTGATGTTTGCGAGACAGGAACATAAGGTGGGTCGAAATACACCCAGTCGCCTGGCTTGGCTCTCTCGACAACTGTCTCAAATGGCAGGCACAAAATTTCAACATGTTGTAGGGCAAGGGATGCGGCTAAAAGATTATCTTTGTCCAGATACTTTGGAGCTTTATATCGTCCAAAAGGAACATTAAACCTTCCCTGCCGATTGACGCGATACAAACCATTGTAGCCTGTCTTGTTTAGGTAAATCATGCGCGCAGCTCGTTCTACAAGACTCATTGACCAAGGATCTTTCTCTCGAATCTGGTAATAAAAATTTTTATCGTATGGAAATTCGGAAAGTAGTTGAATAACTTCCCAAACATGATCGCGAATAGCCAGGTAAGTATCTATCAACTCAGCGTTAATATCAGAAAGAATCGCTTGTTTAATCTTGCGTTCTCTGTACAGGCGAAAGAAAAGTGCACCACTCCCAACAAAAGGCTCGTGGTAAGTGTTGAAATAGACCGGCATCCGCTCCAATAGGGCGTCTGTCAGTTGTGTCTTGCCGCCAGCCCATTTTAGAAAGGGTCGCGGAAGAAGCAAATCACTCATGTTACAATCCAAAATACAAACGTAGCCAATCTTCTAGATCGCTAAACCAAACCACTTTCCCTGTAGACATCAGGTATCCTTGCATGTTTTTTGAGAACCCTTCGCCATCAATCACCACGATCCCTGGAATAGGCCAGTGCTCCATATCTTGAATAGTTGCAGGGATCTTCTCTTCTGCTGTACCTGACGTCGCCTGAAACTTACACTCTACTCCTAGTCGTTTGCCGCTTTTCTCATCGCTAATGACCACATCAATATAGCGCTGTTGCCCCCACAGCCTTCGTGCTGCTTTGACTCTTGCTTGTGTCTTCAATCCAAGAGATTGTGCTAGAGCAACAACTCGCTGCTCCAATTTGTCACCACTTTTAGGTGCTGTTCCTTTTCCTGGCATTGGGAAAACTCCTCACAGACAAGATGAATTGATCAGTAGTAAAGAAGTCCTCACTGTCCTACCCTTGATGACATGATAGCCAACTACTCCTCTCAAGGAAATAGATCCAATCACAATATGCTT
>NZ_JANSJA010000260.1:0-4006 GCF_047462335.1 Synechococcus sp. H60.1 | reverse complement strand
TACGCTGCTGTCCTCAAGCTTGTCTGTGTTATCGGCTATATTCTTCAGGTTTCAACAATGCAGCTTAGCAGACCCCAAAACCGAGAAACTGGCTGGGCAATTGTCTTGATCCTGCTGGGGATCTCCATAACCGGCTGTGGCTCTTCCAGTAGCACAGGGATCGACCCTGCTTCTTTGGGATCCCAAACGCGCTTGACCTTCAATGGGGCTCTGACGCGCAGTTTCAGCACCACCCAGGGGGAGATGGAGTTCAACATTGCCCTCTTGCAAGCAGGGGATCCGCCTCAGCCGGTCACCCAGCTTTCTCCTGCCCAGGTCAGCTTGCAAGTTAACCGCATAACCGATCTGCAAGGGATCCCGCAGTCAGCCACAGTAACTCTAAGCCCCACCCGCATCGAGAACCCTCGAGCTGAGCTGGCCCGTCAGCCTTTGCTCATGGCCATCCTCATGGACGGCTCCGGCAGCCTGTTGGTTTTGGATCCCCAGTCCCGTCGCTTCTTAGCTGTTTTTGGGCTTTTGGATCAATTTCGCACCACACCCTTGGATCTGGGGGCGGTGCTCCGTTTTGATAACCGAGGGGCCGGTTTTGGCGCTACGGCTCTCGGCCAGCCTTTGCGCACGGCCCAACTGCTGCAAGACTTCACCAGCGACAAGCAACTGCTTAGGCGAGGGGTATTGCGGGCAAATCCCGGTGGGAACACCGCCTTGTATGACGCCACGGTGGAAGCCGGGCGTTTCTTAAGTGACTTTCGCCCCAATGAGACCTTCAACCGCCGCCTGGTGGTGTTTACCGACGGCATCGACAACGAGAGCACCCGCTCCATTGACCAGACCATTCGGGAGCTCACAACTCTGGCCCAAGAGCGGGGGCAGAAGCTGACCGTGTATGTAGTTGGGCTGGGCGTTGACTTAAACCTGCTGGAGCTCCAGCGACTGGCGGCGGCCACAGAAGGCACGTTTGTGCTGGCGCGGTTTGCCGAGGCTCTGGAAGCTCCCTTTGCCAATCTATTCCCTGCTGCTATTGGAGAGCACCGCCTGCAGGTGCGGGTACAAAGTAATGTTCCCCTACCTGCTGGCTCTTATCTTCTCAGCGGCGAACTGCGGGTCGAAAGAGAGGGAAGCCGTTTTGTGACATCCTTTAGCGACGCCGTTCTCACGGTGGGATCCCGCTAGAGCCCTTCTGCAAACCGACAGCATCCGCAATTGAGAGCAAGGCATAGGCACATGTTTCGACGACTGGGCAGCAGATTTTGGCAACCGGCTGCGCTTGTCCTGGCTGCTGTGGTTACAGGTTCCCTCACTGTTTTGCTGAAAAGTTGCGGTAGTGGCGGCTCTGGCAATCCTGCTGGAGTGGAGTTGCCGACAAGGGATCCCGCTGCCGGCTCCGCGGCTGCCATCCTGGGGCTGGTCGTTGATCCCTTTGGTCAGCTTTGTGGCCCGGGATCCACGGCTGCTCTTTGTGCAGGCGGGCCAGTCTTTTCGGCAGGCAACTCAGTTCAGCTAGTCGGCTTGAGCTCACGGGGAGAGATTTTGTTTCCCCCCTTGGCCACTGCCACCCTGGATAGCAACTTGCGCTTTACGATTCCCTTTTCTGGCTCGATCACGCAGCCGCCGGGGAAATTGGTTTCGGTGCAATCGAACCTCGTTGGGCAGGGACGGCAGGCCAGCCAGCCTACACCGCTGCGGGGATTTGTTTTCAGCGCAGCCGTCGATGTCTCTCCTTGGAGCGAGGCTCTCTATCGCATTTTGCTACGGGAACAGGAGCGGGTACCCTTCTCGAACTTAGCCCCCCCTGAGGTTAGGGATTTGGAGAACATTTTGTTTGTTAGCATTCCTCTTTCCAGAGCTGCCCGTAACCTAGAGGAAATTATTGGCGATATCATTCAGCAAGCGGATCGGCTGAGTTTTAATGGACTGCGTTTTGTAGAGGATCTCATTCGAGTTTGCTATGCCCCGGAAGGCAATCAATCCGATCAACCCTGTCGGCTGCGGATCCCGGTGCCTACTCCGCCTCCAGTGCCCATTGAACCGCCGGCAACTCGGCCACCAGCTTCTCCTCTTGCTCCCGCAACTCCTTCGCCGGCAGCAACACCTTCTCCTGAGGCTCCTACCCTACCCATCGTCATCACCAATAGAGCTTCAGTCCGTCTATCATCTGGAACTTTAGTATTCAGTAACCCAGTTACGGTGAGAGTGGACAATTTGTAGCTGCTTCGCTTGGAATTGAGTCCTGTTTCTTTCTTTTTTGAAGACATTCCCTGAAAAAGCGAGGAGTGTTAGATGTTGACCTCAAGACCGTCTCCGCCCAACTCTAAGCAACCCGCCGGGCTACTGCAGATTCTCAGCCGTACTTTGGGATCCGTTTCCACAGCTTTGCTCATTTTGCTTTTGAGAGTGGAGAATGCCGACTCCGCTACATCAGGGAATATACTTCTGCAACACTCTGCTCAAGATGGGCTGGTCTTTATCGACCAAGCTTTGCCCGATCTGTCGATCTTGCTAGCAGGGATCCGACCTGGAACAGAGATTATTCCTTTGGATCCTAACAAAGACGGGATCCAGCAGATTGCCGAGGCGCTGCGAGGTCGAAAAGGGGTTAGAGCTTGGCACGTTCTATCTCACGGGCAGGCGGGCTCAATACAGTTGGGCAAAAGTCTTCTCAGCCTAGAAAACCTATCCGAATATACAAGCTTGCTCTCGCAGTGGAAATCTAGCCTGGCTGATGATGCAGAGATCTTGATCTATGGATGCGAAGTGGCATCCGGCTTAGAGGGAGAGCTTCTCATTCTCCAGAGACAAGCGGTGCCGCCGACCTGCGGCGGCATCACCAACTCCAACGGAGTGGCGGTGGTCGACGTGGAGGGATCTGGCACGGCCGGGGCCATTCGCTTTGAAGCCGTCGTTCCCAGGTGAGTGGGTATGTGGGCGAAAGACTTATTAGATACCCTTACAGATATCTTCGCTGCCCAGAAACCCGCTGAAGAGACCGCTGTGCGCTCCTACACTTCTGGCATTGTCGTCCCCTTTTTGGTCGGTGTAGCTGTTGCAGGTCTAGGATTGCCTGCCCAAGCCGCAACAATTAATGTTACAAACCCAGCCGATGTCATATCTGATGACGGCCAATGCTCTTTGCGGGAAGCGGTCATTGCAGCCAACACCGATTCTGCATTATTTAGTACAGCTGGCGAATGCATCGCAGGCTCAGGGGCAGACACCATTGTTCTGCAAACAGATTATTGTATCTTGTCGCTGGACGACGATGGAGGTGGGCACCAAACAGACAGTGGAGCCGACAACGACGATTTGGACATCACGAGCACCATCACCCTTCAAGGAAATGGTGCAGGCATTCAGCGCGACACTTCGGTGACATGTAAGCCGGATAACACTGCAGCCAAAGGAGAATTCCGCCTCTTCCATGTCCAGAGTACAGGCGATCTCCAGATGAAAGACGTGGGACTCTACCAAGGTTGTGCAGATGGGTCAGGGTTTCCACATACGGCGGGTGGTGGAGTTTTCGTCGATGCTGGCGGACAGTTTAAAATTGCCAACGCTCAGATCTCCAACAACAAGGCAACTTCTCTTGGTGGCGGCGTCTACAGCTTGAGCACGGTAACCGTTACAGATTCTGGAATTTCCTCCAATGTCGCTGGCCAAGATGGGGGTGGCCTTTACAATGACAGCGGCGGCAAGGTAACCATTGTCACTACTGGGATATCCAGCAATATCGTTGTCCAAGATGGAGGCGGTATTTATAACAAGGGCACCCTCACCATCAGCAACACGGGGATCTCCAGCAATGGCGCCAGCCAAAAGGGAGGCGGCCTTTACAACGACAGCGGCGGCAAGGTAACCATCACCAGCGTTGGAATCTCCACCAATGGCGCTGGCCAAGAGGGAGGTGGTATTTACAACAAAGGCACCCTCACCATTAGCAACGCGGGGATCTCCAAAAATGGCGCGGGCAAAAATGGGGGCGGCCTTTACAACGATAGCGGCGGCCAAG
>NZ_JANSJA010000259.1:0-567 GCF_047462335.1 Synechococcus sp. H60.1 | reverse complement strand
GGAGAGACACTCGAAAGGGTGTCTTTCCAATTTCTAGGGATCCCCCCGAAGGGGGAACGCAGCTTAGGTGTCCTTTCCCCAAACCGCTGGGGCCGCGGGCTGTCTTTCCAATTTCTAGGGATCCCCCCGAAGGGGGAACGGGAGACAGGATGTCTTCTATGGCATCCCAATTTTGTTTCTTTCCAATTTCTAGGGATCCCCCCGAAGGGGGAACCCGCGGTGCAGAGAAAGTGTTTCGGTTACTGTCCTCTACTTTCCAATTTCTAGGGATCCCCCCGAAGGGGGAACTTGAATCTGAAATTCAGGCCCTCCTAAGCAGCGCCGACTACTGTCTTTCCAATTTCTAGGGATCCCCCCGAAGGGGGAACAAGGGAATGTACGGAATCAAGGCCGTGAGATGGTTGGGGGCCTTTCCAATTTCTAGGGATCCCCCCGAAGGGGGAACTTGGCCGGCTGGCTAGCGAGGGATTGCAACTTAATCGAAGAGATCTTTCCAATTTCTAGGGATCCCCCCGAAGGGGGAACGATCTACTTTAATTCCTACTGGCTGCCGCACTGCGGCTTTCC
>NZ_JANSJA010000258.1:0-47398 GCF_047462335.1 Synechococcus sp. H60.1 | reverse complement strand
TGGTTGCCCGCCTTAGGGTAAAGTCGAGAGGCAAACCGCAGGAAGTGCAGGCCATGATCTCCCCTTCCCTGAAGGAGTTTCTCGCCCTCAGCCAACAGGGCAACTTCATCCCGGTGTACCAGGAATGGGTGGCGGACTTGGAAACGCCTGTCTCTGCCTGGTACCGGGTCTGTGCCGGGCGGCCCTACAACTTTTTGTTGGAATCGGTGGAGGGAGGGGAGCAGGTGGCCCGCTACAGCTTCCTCGGCTGCGATCCCCTGTGGGTGCTAGAGGTGCGCGGGGATCAGGCCTTGCAAATCCACCGCGACGGGCGTCGAGAACAGCACCACGGGGATCCCTTTGCCATTTTGGCCCGCTGCCTGCAGCCCTATGAGCCGGTGCACCTGCCGGAGTTGCCCAGCAGCATTGGCGGGCTGTTCGGCTACTGGGGCTATGAGCTGATTCGCTGGATTGAGCCCAAGGTACCCATCCATCCCCCGCAGCCAGGGGATCCGCCCGACGCCATCCTAATGCAGGTGGACAGCATCCTGATCTTCGACCAGGTGAAGCGCAAGATCTGGGTGGTGGCCTTTGCCGACACGCGCCAGCAGCCGGCGGAGCAGGCCTACGCCCAAGCTTGCCAGCGGGTGGAAACGCTGCTGCAACAGCTCAGCGCTCCCCTGTCGCTATCCCACTTCAGCCTCGACTGGAAGCCCCACCTGCCCGATGCCATTCCCCCCAGCACCCTCAGCCGCGCCGCCTACTGCCAGGCGGTGGAGCAGGCCAAAGCCTACATCCGCGCCGGCGAGATCTTTCAGGTGGTGCTCTCGCAGCGCTTGACCAGCCGCTTTGACGGGGATCCCTTTCGCCTCTACCGCTCCCTGCGGCTGATTAACCCCTCCCCCTACATGGCATTTTTGCAGTTTGGGGATCTGTGCCTGATTGGCTCCAGCCCAGAGGTGATGGTCAAGCTCAGCCGGGTGGGGGAAGAGCGCATCGCCACCGTGCGTCCCATCGCCGGCACCCGCCCCCGCGGCGCCACCCCTGCCGAAGACCGCCAGTTGGAGCAAGAGCTCTTGGCGGATCCCAAGGAGCGGGCGGAGCACGTCATGCTGGTGGACTTGGCCCGCAACGACCTGGGAAGGGTCTGCCGCCTGGGATCCGTGCAGGTGGACGACCTGATGCAGATTGAGCGCTACAGCCACGTGATGCACATCGTCAGCAACGTGGTAGGGCAGTTGGATCCCCGCCACAGCGCCTGGGATCTGCTACGGGCCACCTTTCCTGCCGGCACCGTTACCGGCGCCCCCAAAATTCGCGCCATGCAGATTATCCACGAGCTGGAAGGGTGCCGCCGCGGCCCCTACGCCGGTGCCTACGGCTACTATGACTTCTCCGGCCAACTGAACACCGCCATCACCATCCGCACCCTGCTGGTTCAACGGGGCCAGGTGAGCGTCCAAGCCGGGGCGGGCATCGTGGCCGACTCGGATCCAGAGCGGGAATATCAAGAATGTTTGAACAAGGCGCGGGGCATGCTGATGGCAGTGGCCAGTCTGCAAAAGGGGTAAAGGTTCATGTTAGCCGAGGTGCGCTTTAGCCATACAGGACAGCAGCCGGATCCGGAGACCGTAGAGCAGGCGTTTCACCTGTTTTCCACCGAGGGCTACCTGGTGCTGCCGGAGATCTTCCCCACGGCGCTCATCGACAAGCTGCACAGCAGCTTTCTGGCCACCTACAGCCGCTACTGCACCCACGAGAACCACACCGACGCCCTGTTGGTGGGCAATCGACGAGTGATGGTGACGGTGCGCCTGGAGGGGCCCTTTAACGATCCCCTGCTCTATGCCCACCCCTTAGTCCTGCCTATTTTGCAGCGAATCTTGGGATCAAGCCTGATCCTGAGCGGGATGGGGGTGGTAGTTTCTCTGCCGGGATCCGCCGACCAACAGGTTCACCGGGATCTCTCCCACCTCTTCGGCGACGCAATTCTGGATGCCATCATCCCCTGCTATGCCCTCAATCTTCTCATTCCGCTGGTGGATGTCAACGAAGAGAACGGCATAACCCGTCTCTGGCCCGGCAGCCATGCCGTTTTCGAGGCCCACTACACCGAGCTGGTCCGGCAGATGCCCTTTGTCGATCCGCCGCTGGCCAAGGGATCCTGCCTGCTGTTCGATTACCGCTTGATCCACCTAGGCCGGGCCAATCGTTCTACCGCTCCCCGGCCCCTCCTTTACAACACCTACAGCCGACCTTGGTTCCGGGATCCCGTCAACTACACCCGGCAGCCCCCCTTGGTGATCCCGGCAGCCGAGAAAGAGCGGATCCCGGCCCAGCACCAATCCCTATTCGTGGCAGCGCAGATTGTCTAGAGGAAAGTTTTGAGGAACGGGGGAAGATGCCTCAGAATGGGGGTGGGTATCCCCGTTGTTGAAGTTTGATTGCGCACCCCACTATGAGCGAAAGCACCTCTCAAGAGCCATCTTTGGCGCCAGCGGCAGACGCAATGGCCCCTGCTGCCGATCCCAGCGCAGAAACCGCGCCGGCTCCTGAAACCGACCAAGGATCCGCCAGCCGGCGTGTCCGTCAACTTTTGGGCATGAAAGGGGCAGAGGTGGAGTCTCGCTCTGTTTGGCAAGTCCACCTGCAACTGATGAAGCCCGTCACCTGGATCCCGCTGGTGTGGGGCCTGATTCCGGGGGCGGCCTCTTCTGGCCACTTTACCTGGACTTGGGAGAACGTGGCCCTCATCCTGGTGGGCATGATCCTGGCCGGCCCCCTGATGACCGGCTACACCCAGACTCTGAACGAGTACTACGACCGCGACATCGACGCCATCAACGAGCCCTACCGCCCCATCCCTTCTGGGGCCATCTCCCTGCAGCGGGTGGTTATCCAGATCTGGGTGCTGCTGATCTTGGGGCTGGGGTTGGCCTATGCCCTGGACTGGTACACCGGCCACGACTTCCCGGTGATCACCTGCATTGCCCTGGCGGGAGCCCTAATTGCCTACATCTACTCGGCGCCGCCCCTGAAACTAAAGCGCAATGGCTGGCTGGGCAACTACGCCCTGGGCGCCAGCTACATTGCTTTGCCCTGGTGGACAGGCCACGCCCTGTTTGGCCAGCTCAACTGGACAGTCTGCATCCTAACTCTAATCTACAGCTTGGCCGGCTTGGGGATTGCCGTGGTCAACGATTTCAAGAGCATGGAGGGGGATCGGCAGTTTGGCCTGGCCTCGCTGCCGGTGATGTTTGGCGCTATGGGGGCGGCCTGGATCGCGGCGCTGATGATTGACCTATTTCAGTTCGGCATGGCCTCGTTTTTGCTGGGAGCCGGCCTAAAGCTCTACGCCGCAATTTTGGTGCTGCTCATTATCCCCCAGATCACCTTCCAAGACATGTACCTGCTGCGGGATCCGCTGAAGAATGATGTGAAGTACCAGGCCAGCGCTCAGCCTTTTCTGGTGTTGGGCATGTTGGTGGTGGGTCTGGCGCTGGGGCGTTCCGGGCTGTGGTAGTCGAGCCGAAGGCCAAGTGCCCATCCTGGCAAGCGAGGTGACGGCTTCTGCCCTGGGTCATCCTCTCTACCGGGGCCAAGATCAAGTTAGGGATCCCTCTAGGGTAGCCGATGGATCCCAAAGAGTGGAATGGCCCTGGGCCAAAGGAGAGGTCCGATGAAACTGTTTTTTCCCCGCCCACTGGGGCTAAGCCTGGCTTTGCTCTTGGGGGCTGTCGCTCCTGTACAAGCTCAGCGGATCGTCATTGATGGCCGCGGGATCGTTGTCGAACCCAGCACCGGTGGCTCGGTTATCCTCAACCCCGACCAGCCGCTCTTGGCTCCGTTCCCGCCCGGGGGAGTTCCTTTTTCCATCGATGCCGAGGGCCAAGTGGTCTCTGCCCCTGGCTACCGCTGCAGCGCCGCCACTGCTGCCGACAACTCCCCCATCATCTGCCGCTCCCAGTTCAATCCCAACGACGTGGTGGTCTACGAGCGGGATGGCCGCTCCAACACCTTCTTCGTCAATACCGACAACACCGGGATCCGGCCCAGCGGCAGCGGCCTGCGGATTCTGCCCAACTCCGAGCCGGTGCAGCCCTCCGGCAGCGGCCTGCGCATCATCCTCAACTAAAGAGGGGAAGCGGCTCTTGTCTAGGCGGATCCCGCCCGTCTTGCTTCTAGTTCCTGCAGGATCTGCCGGTGGCGCTGCCGGGTGATGGGGTAGAGCCACACCAGCAGGATGCCGCCGATTAAAACCACCGCCGGCAAGGGGCCAATGGCAAGGCGGATGGCCAACAGGGCCGATTCCGGCTGGGTGGACGGTGGCTCCCCGGCCACCGAAGGGATAAAGCCAGACCACTCCAGAACTTGCCCTAGGAAAAACAGCCCCAGTCCTAAGCCTACCTTTTGCAGGAACACCATCAAGGCGTAGAAGATCCCTTCCCGCCGCTCCCCAGTTTGCAGCTCATCCAGGTCGATGACATCCGGCAACATCGACCAGGGGCCGAGATAGGCCGTGGCCGAAACCCCCACCCCCGCCAACAGCGCCAGGGCAATCATGAACCGCTCCTGGCCGGGCTGTAGGAAAAACAGGCCGGCTTGGGAGATCAGCCAAAACCCCGCCCCGATCAGGTACATGGCGCGCTTGCCCAGGTGGGCGCTCAGTCGCGTCCAGGCAAACAGGGTCAGCACCGCAACGCTCTGAACCGCCAACACCACCAGCGAGATCCACACTTCCGGCAACTGCATCCAGAAAACGATGAAATAGGGGATGATCGTGGCCGTAAACTGAAACGCCAGCCAAGAACACAGGTAGATGCCGCTGACAAATAGATAGGGGCGGTTGCTGAAGGCCACCCGCAGTTGCTGCAGTAGGGGCAGCGGATCCCGCCAGGATTGATACTGTTCTCGCACCCCCCAAAAGCAGAGCAGCAGGGGCAGAGCCGAGATTACCCCAAAACAAGCTCCCGCCAGCAGATGGCCAGCAGCCCGATCCGGCAGCAGGTTAACCAAAAGCGGAAAGGTGACTACTGCAACCATGCTGCCCCCCACCGAGAAGGCAAAGCGGAACTGGTTGAGCTGGGTGCGCTCGTCGTAGTCTTGGGTTAGCTCCGCTGTCAGAGAGGCATAGGGAATGTTGGCGGCAGAGTAGAAGGTGTTAAACAGCAGCGACACCGCCAGGTAATAGGCAAACAAAAGCCCAGTTCGACCGGGAAAAGGGATCCACCACTGCGCCGCAAAGGTCAGGGCAAAGGGAAGAGCCGAAAACAGCAACCAGGGGCGGCGACGGCCCCAACGGCTGCGGGTGCGGTCGCTGAGGATGCCGATGAGGGGATCGTTGAGGGCATCCCAAAAGCGGGTGATGGCGTAGATGCTGCCGGCCAGGCCCGCCGCCAGGCCGACAGTATTGGTGAGAAAGGGCAGCAGGAAAAAGATGAGGATATTGGCCGTCATGCCCGTGCCCAGATCCCCCACCCCATAGGCCAGCTTGGTCCACCAGCTTAGTCGTCTGTCGGCCATGGCTTGCTCGGCAAAGGGGTGTTGACGGGGAAGGGGCGGAGGCCAATGGCCTTTGTGGCAGAGGGGCTAGACGCGCATCTGGCTCATTGCCTCTAGATCTAGCACCCTGGCCACCTCTTCTGGACTCATCAGGTTGCGCTCTAGGACAATCTGGCGGATGGGCTTCCCCGTTTCCAGGGAGATCTTGGCCACTTCTGCCGCCTGCAGGTAGCCAATGTAGGGGTTGAGGGCAGTCACCAAAGCCAGTGTCCCCTCTGCATAGCTGCGACAGCGATCCGCCTGGGCGGTGATGCCGCTGACGCAACGTTCAGTAAAGACCCGCAGGCTGTTGTTGAGGATCTGCAGGCTATGCAGGAGGTTATAGGCAATCAGGGGCATCATCACGTTGAGTTCAAACTGCCCTGCCTGGGCCGCAAGGACAATGGCAGTGTCGAGGCCGATGACCTGAAAGCAGACCATGTTCAGCATCTCAGCCATCACCGGGTTGTACTTGCCGGGCATGATGGAGGAGCCGGGCTGCACCGGCGGCAGTTGGATCTCTTTAAGGCCGGTCTTAGGGCCGGAATCCATCAGCCGCAGGTCATTGGCCAATTTGATGCCGTCTTGGGCCAGGTTGCGCAGGGATCCCGATAGGTGCACCAAGGGGGCCATGCTCTGCATCGCCGCCATGGGATGGGGAGCCGGCGTGAGGGGCAACTGGGTGTACTCTGCCAGCCGCTGCACCACCTTTTGCCGGTATAGGGGATGGGTGTTGAGGCCAGTGCCAACGGCGCTTCCCCCCAGCCCCAGGCTGCACAGGGCTTGGCTGGCCTCCTCAATCCAGCGGCGGTGCTGGGCAAAGATGGCTGCGTAGGCGCCGAAGCTGTCCCCTAGGCGCACCGGCACTGCATCCTGCAAATGGGTGCGGCCCGCCTTGAGGATGGCGCGAAACTCCTGCGCCTTTTGCTCCAGCGCCGCCACCAGGTTGTCCAGCGTGCCCAGGAGATCCCGCCGCACCCGCAGCAGGGCGGCCAGACGAATGGCGGTGGGGATGACATCGTTGGTGGACTGGCCATAGTTGACATGGTCGTTGGGGCTAACCCGCTCGTAGCGCCCCTTAGGCTCCCCCAGAATCTCTAGGGCGCGGTTGGCCAGCACCTCGTTGACGTTCATGTGGTGGGAGGTGCCTGCCCCGGCCTGGTAGACATCCACCACAAACTGATCCCGCAGGGATCCCTGGAGGATCTCGTCCGCTGCTTGGACGATGGCCTTGGCCACCTCAGGGGGAATGCAGCCCAGCTCGCCGTTGACTTCAGCCGCCGCCTTTTTAATGAGTACACAGGCCTCCACGTACTCCGGTAGCGGCTTGAGGCCGCTGATGGGAAAATTCTCCAGGGCGCGGGCGGTTTGGATGCCGTAGTAGACCGACTGGGGCAATTGCCGCTCCCCCATCGAGTCTCGCTCGCTGCGCACTTGCAGTGGGTCTGTCTTTGGAACCATAGCACAGCTTTAGCTGGCAGGGCTCTCCTCAGCGGGTTTTTGGGAAGGCTCCTGCAGGGCTAGGGATCCCTTTTCCTGGAGGGCGGCCAGCTGTTGGCTGAGGCGCTCGTTGTTTTCCGCCAAGACGAGCACCATGGCCGCGCAGGCCAGATGGACTCCGGCCCGGAATTCGGCCGAGGTTTTGTACTGGGCCAGCGCCTCGCTGTCTCCTTCCCGCGGGCTTAGGATCAGTTGCACCGACTTTTGGGCCAACTCTTTCAGTTCCCGTTCCGTTAAACCGAGCTGCACTGCTTCTGCCCTCCCTTCTAACCGGAAAACAAGCCCCACCCTGCCCTCTCGCCAGCAGGATTGCCACTTTGGTTATCCTACCGCGGTTGCTGCCCCAATCCGGCATCCTTACTTCCAGTGGATCGGCTCAGAACCCCTAGAAGAAAACAAAAAATGCCAGCTAGTATAAGTGCAGCATGCTTTGCCCTTCTGGCCGATGGCCCACTTGGGGGTGCAAGTCCATCGGCCGGCAACGGCGCAAAATAGCCTGCTATTCTCTGAGTACTACCCATCTTGGTTGTTGTTCACAGAGAGGAAAACTTGTCCGTAGAACGTCCACTTGACCGCTTTCCCCACAAGCAGCGCGCAGAGCTGCCGGCGATTAACGAGCGCATCCGCTTCCCCAAAATTCGCCTCATCGATACCGATGGCACCCAGTTGGGGATCATGAGCCCGCGCGAAGCCCTGCGCTTGGCCGAAGAAAAAGATCTGGACTTGGTCTTGGTGAGCGACAAAGCGGATCCCCCGGTCTGCCGCATTATGGACTACGGCAAGTTCAAGTTTGAGAAGGAGAAAAAAGAACGGGAGGCCCGCAAAAAACAACACACCGCCGAGATCAAGGAAGTGAAGTTTCGCTACAACATTGGCGAGCACGACTACCACGTGCGCCTGCGCAGCGCCCAGCAGTTTTTGGGGGATGGAGACAAGGTGAAGGCCACGGTGATGTTCCGCGGCCGCGAGGCGCAGCACGCCGAGTTGGGAGAAGAATTGTTGCACCGCCTGTTCAAAGACCTAGAAGACGTGGCGGAAATGCAGCAGCCCCCCCAGAAGGAAGGGCGAAACATCATCATGATCCTCTCCCCGAAAAAATCGACCTGAGGATGAATCCCACCGATGCCGCTAGCAGTTGGGGATCCCGCGCCGGAGTTCACCTTGCCCGATGCCGAGGGCAACTTGATCAGCCTGGGCCAGTTGCGGGGCCGGCGGGTGGTGCTCTATTTCTACCCGCGGGACAACACCCCCGGCTGCACCCGAGAGGCCTGTGGCTTTCGGGAGGCCTACGCCGACTATCAAGCCCACGGGATCCAGATCTTGGGGGTGAGCCCCGACGATGCCCGCTCCCACCAAAAGTTTGCCCAGAAGCTGCAACTGCCCTTTCCGCTGTTGGTGGATGAGGGGGCCAAAGTGGCCAGTGCCTATGGGGTCTATGGCCCGAAAAAGTTCATGGGCAAAGTGTACAACGGCATTCACCGCACCACCTTTGTCATCGATCCGGAAGGGAAGATCGAGGCCATTATCACCAAGGTCAAGGTGGAGACTCACGCGGCGGAGCTGCTCCAGCAGTTAACTGGCTCCTAGTCTCTCTGTTGGGGGGTGCAGGGGGAGGGGGAGCCCTGTCGGCAAAGCTGCCGATAGGTCTAGCGTTCCCCTGCCGAGGTTAGGACAAAAAGGGATCAGTTAAGGGATATAACAATACAAATACAAAGTGCTGGTATGGATTCCCCTGGGGCCGTGTCCCGACGCACCCGTACCACCAAGTCCATTCACGAGAGCTACCAAATTTTGGGTCTGGCTGGCCAAGGGCAGTATGGGCGTGTGTTTTGCGCCTGGCCCCGCCAAGGGGGGGAGCTGGTGGCCCTCAAGGAGCTGCCGGCGGAGCGCTTTCCCACCCCCAACCTGCTGCGGGAGCTGCGCTACCTGCTGACGTTGAACCACCCCAATATCACCCGCTGCTACGCCCTCGAACATGCCCGTGAGGGGCGCTATTTGGTGTTGGAGTACTGCGAGGGAGGCACCCTGCGGGAGTTGATCGACCAGGTGGAGCAGGGGCTGTGGCTACCGGTCAAGCAGGTTTTGGGCTTTGTGGATCAGATCTTGGCCGGCTTGGATCATGCCCATCGACAGGGGGTAATTCACTGCGATGTGAAGCCGGAGAACATTTTGCTCAAGCCCACGCCGCAGGGTTGGCAACTGAAGCTGACGGACTTTGGCATCGCCCGCCACCCCCAACCTGCTCCTGGCGAGATCACGGCTACCGGATCCCCGGCCTACATGGCCCCGGAGCGCTTCTACGGCCAGTTTAGCCCCGCTTCCGACCTCTACGCGGTAGGGATCATCCTCCTGGAGCTGTTGACGGGTCAGCGGCCCTTTTCCGGCTCCCCCAGCCAGTTGATGCACGCCCATCTCAACCAGCGGTTTGTCTGTCCAGAGGGGATCCCGGCCCCGCTGCAGGAGCTGCTGGAGATCACGTTGCGCAAATTGCCCCTGCGGCGGTTTCGCACGGCGGCGCAGATGCGCTCGGCTCTGGCGGTGTTGGCCCAGGAGTGGCAGGAGCCAGCCAGTTGCTGGGTTGGCCCTCGCCTGCCCCGGTGGTCTCCCCCCGGTTTGCAGATCTGGGATCTGCCGGATCCAGGTTTTGTTGGCGGTGGCGGGATCGAGTCCCTGCCTGAGCAAAAGTTCTACATCTGCGAGGATCCCGGCGGCTGCCGCTCTCCGCTGCTGTTGCGGGTGACCTCCCAAAAGCTGGAGTGGCTAGAGCTGCAGGCCCTTGCCTCAGGAGCGCTGCCTCTAGCCCGTTTCTCCTTGGCCGAACCGTTGCAGCAAGTGCTGCCCTTGCCGAGCTTCCCGGAGGCTTTGGCTTTTTCCAAAAGCAGCCTTTTGCACCTAAGTCCCGCACGCATCCGTACCTTGCTGAGTTTTGCGGAGGATTGGCGGGCCACCTGGCTAGAGGAGCGGCAGGAGCTAATCTGGGCCACCGCCCAAGAGCTGGGGGCTGTGCAGTGGCAGCCAAAAGGGCCAACCGCCGCTCAGCCCTTCCCTGAGTTCCACTGCTATTTCCGCTGGCCTGGGCAGAGGTTGCAGCCGGATGGCCAGGGATCCCTGCCCCGCTTGCTGGCCCTCTCGGATTATCTAGTTTTGCTGACAGGTGCGGGGCGGCAGTGGGTGCAGATGAGCCTTTTGCCCTATCCCACCGGTTTGCCTTTGCAGCCGGGATCCCAGCCGCTGCGCTATCACCTACCCCTGGATCCCAAAGGGAGGGTGCTCAGCTTGGGGGAACGGCTGATTTTTGCCCCCAGGGATGGAGAGGGGCAGGGATGCTGCCCCCACCTTTGCTCGGTGCAGGTCAACCCTCTGCGGCTGCGCCGCTGGTTTTTGAAGGGGTGGCCCCTGCAGATGGCCAAGGCCCCTTGGGGCGTGCTGCTGCTGTGTCGCGAGGGAGAGGAGTTCTCTTCCCTTTGGTTGTATAGCAAGGGGGGGGATCCCTTGGCCCAGGTGGCCGTGCCGCCCGGATCCGAGGTGTTGCAGGTGGGGCAAAGGGGACTGGTCTGGCTGCAAGTGCCCAAGACCGGGAAGCCGCAGCAATTTCAGCTTTGGCAGTTGGATCTTAACCAGTTGCCGGCCAATGGCCATGCTGTTGAGGTGGTTTCTTTGGGCTAGCGACGGGTCAGTTGCCAGGGATCCTTGCCACTACCTTCGGCTCTGCTTCCTTGGGGAGCGGGAAAAATAGGGGCTGAGAGGGCAGACTGTTTCGCTGCCAACTCTTTGCCCTGAAATGGCTGTAACTGAGCTTGGGCTGTTTGGCTAGCTACTGGAGTGGGCTTGGCGAGCCAATTGCTTGAGAAAGGTCAGAGGATGACGGTTGTGAAGCTGCTGCTTGAGCCGCTCTTGCAGGAGCTCCTCCTGCCAGGGATCCCCCGATTGCAGCCACTCCAAGTAGCTGAGCCCTGCCACCCGCGTCAGATAGGCCCCGCTAGCCGCCTGCAGGGGGATCCCCACAAACATCCAGGGGCTGGCTTTGAGGACAGAGCCTAGGGAGTGGGTAGCCAGCTCTAGTCCCCCGAGCTGCACAATCATTTGCGCCAGGCTGCGGGCAATTTGCTGGGCCTGCTGCAGAGTGATGCGGCGATCGAACACCTGATGCAGCTCCCCGATCATACGCGCCTGGATGGCTACCCCGGCCAGCACATCCAAGGCCGGGAGGGGGGTCGCGGCCAAGGCAGCGGCCGTCGCCCACTGCATCCGTTCCACGATCCGGCGACCCTGTTGGTGGCGCTCTTCCCGCAAAGCCTGTTGGACGGCCTCGCCCAGCGTTTGGGTCTGCAACAGGGCGTTGGCCAGGCGCAGATGGGATCCCTTTTGCTGTAGCAGGCGGGCCATCTGCTGGATGAGGGCGGCAGTATCGGGGGGCTGTGGCTCCCAGGTCTCTTGCCGGGATCCGTCTGGAAAGCAGTAGCGGACTTTCAAGGGCTCTGGGTCGGCAGCAATGGCCACCACCTGCTCAGGGGGGATGACGCCGGCGGTGCGCTGGCGCAGGTGGGCCAAGATGATCTCCACCTCTTCCGGCAGCATTTGATCCGTCTTGTTGAGGGCCAGGATGGTGGACTTCCCCAGCCGGGCCAGCTCCAGCAGCTCGGCATATTCCGAGGCCAGCAGATCCCCGGCCACCACCAAGATCAGCAGATCGGCCTTCTGGGCCAGGGCGCGCGCTTCTGCCTCGCCGGCGCCGCCGATGGTCAGCAGGCCAGGGGTATCGGTGAGGGAGATGGGGCCGCTCCAGCCCTCCAGCCGATAGGTGTGAACGGATCCCTGCTGGGTAGTGCCCAGGGTGGGAGCGGTTTCCCCCACAGGCTGCCCCATCAAGGCGTTGATCAGAGAAGTTTTGCCAGCAGAGGCAGTGCCGAACACCACCAGGTGCAATTCCTCCTGGGCCAGCCGCCGGTCGATTTCCTGCATCTTGGCCTGTAAGGCGCGACGGCTGATCTCGTTTTGCAGCTTCTGGATGAGGCGATCGACATCCTGCAGATCCGCCTGCACCTGATCCCGGGTCAACTTAACCCGCCGTTTGCCTGGGGTGGGATCCCTCTGCTGTTGGCGAGCCTGTTGCCACCAGCGCTGCACCGCCAGCCCTGCCGCCACCGTTCCTCCCAGGATGCCGGCCACCACCAGATCTGCGAGCGGCACCGAATAGGGAGCAACAAAGCTGTAGATGCCACTAACCCATTGCAGGTATTGGCTGAGAGCCGCCAAGCCCAGCCCCGTCAATAACCACAGCCACGTGGAGCGCGACAACACCATGCCAACCCACAGCTTGCCCAAATGCCCAATCCGGAACGGAGCCTGATCTCTAGAGAAGCTCTGAAGATCTATCCAGAGGTCTACAAAGGCAAGAGAAGCGATTGCAAATTCAGGACGGCTAAACCCTCTCCGCTGGCAACCCCGGCGCAAGCTGGAGCCGCAGCCTCTTCTTTAGCATAGGGCTTAGTGTAGCTGAGCATACAATTTTTTCGGGTGAGCCAGCGCAGGGACGGCTGACCCCAGCTAGGGAATCAACGAGAGAGGCAGGCACTGAAGAGCGTCCTCAGCCCAAGCGGCCAGGGATCCCCGTCAAAACCGCCGGCGGCTCCAGCGGCGCCGGCAGAAACTCACCCCCTCGGTAGTCCAGTAGCTGCACCAGGAGCAAGTAGCCCACCCCCAGGGCAATGGCCAAAGCTCCCGTAACAATAGCCACCCACTTAGGCCGTTCCACGCTGGGCCTCCCCAATCACTGCCGGACTTGATCTTAATGATGCCTGATGATGCCTGAAGCCTTAGCGAGGTGGGATCAAGACGGTGTCGATGACGTGGATGATGCCGTTGGCAGCTTGAATATCCGCGGTGATCACGTTGGCGTTGTTGATGCGAATCCGTCCGCCCTCAAGAAGGGTGACAGTGACAGGGGATCCCTGCAAAGTCGTGACCTGCTGGCCGGACCTGAGGGCGCTGGAGGGGGCCAAGCCGGGAACCACGTGGTAGGTGAGAATGCGCACCAGCTCTGCCCGGTTCTCAGGCCGCAGCAAGGCTTCCACCGTGCCAGGGGGCAAAGCGGCAAAGGCAGCATTGGTGGGAGCAAAGACCGTGAAGGGGCCTTCTTGCTGTAAAGTCCCCACCAAGCCCGCTGCCTGCAGGGCCGTCACCAAGGTACTGAAGTTAGGGTTAGCAGCGGCAACGGCGACGATATTCGGCAGTGGCGTAGGGCTGGGAGAGAGAGTCGGAGTGGGCGTCGGCAGGGCAATGGCTGTATCGTTGCTGGAACTGCCACAACCGACCAAGGCCAAGCAGACAGCCGCCGTCAGTCCAAGGGTGAGGGCTTTGCGGTTCATAACAAAAGTTAATAACTCAAAACGTTCGTCCCGATCCTAGGGTCAAAAGCCGTTCCCGCACGGGTGGCCCTAGAGCAGAGCAGGGATCACCTTTGCGTAGAAGTGGCTACGGTAAAGTTCGGTATTTTGGGTGTGATTGCTGGAGGGGAGAAAGGGGATGAACGGGATCCCATCTTGGCGGCGGCAACTGCGGCGTTGGCTGCCCTGGGCTGCCCTGCTGCTGCTCCTGGTGGCAATTGGCTACTGGGTAGGCCCCCGACCCCGACCTTATCCCCAAGAGCCAGAGCTGCCCACCCTGGCCCCTCTGCCGCAGCACCCCCGCATCCGGGTGGCCTTCAACCAAAGCCGCGAGAGCACCTATCGGGATCCCTATCGCCAGGTCTATCGCTACGGCTACAACCTAGAGGAGTTGATTATCTCTCAGATTCGCTCTGCCCGGCAGTCGGTGGATGTGGCGGTGCAGGAGCTGAACCTGCCTCTCATTGCCCAAGCCCTAGCCGAGCGGCGGCAGGCCGGGATCCCGGTGCGGGTGATTACCGAAAACACCTATGTGCGGGCCTGGCACCAGCTCACCCCTGCCGAAGTGGGGGCGCTGGACGAGCGCAGCCGTCAAAAGTTCGAAGAGTACCGCCACCTGGTGGATGTGAACCGGGACGGACAGTTCTCCCCTGAGGAGATCGCCAGCCGGGATGTCTATGCCCTGCTCGATGGGGGGCAAGTGCCCTGGCTGGATGACACCGCCAACGGCTCCAAGGGCAGCGGCCTGATGCACCACAAGTTTGTGATTATCGACGGGCAGCGGGTGCTGACCGGGTCGGCCAATTTTACCCTCTCCGATATTCACGGGGATTTCGATGCCCCCGGCAGTGTGGGCAACGCCAATCACCTACTGCTGCTCGATAGCCCCGAGCTGGCCCGCATCTACACCGAGGAATTCAACCTCATGTGGGGGGATGGGCCAGGGGGATCGCCCGACAGCCGCTTCGGCGTGCAAAAGCTCAGGCGCCCCCTGGAGACGGTTTACCTTGACGATGCCATCGTGGGGGTGCATTTTTCCCCTGCCAGCCGCTCCCTGCCCTATGAGGCCACCTCCAACGGCCTCATCGCGGCCACCCTGGCCCAAGCGCGGCAGCAGGTGGATCTGGCTCTGTTTGTCTTTACCGACTCAGGCATTGCCAACCAGCTCAGGCAACTGCGCCAGGAGCGTAACGTAGAAATTCGCGGCCTGTTTGACCCTGGCTTTGCCTTTCGTGACTACAGCCGCACCCTGGAGATGTGGGGGCTGCTGCTCCCCGACGAAAACTGCCGGGTGGACGCGGCCCGCCTGCCCTGGACAGTGCCCGCCTCCTCTGTGGGCGTGCCCAACCTCGCTCCGGGAGACAAACTGCACCACAAGTTCGCCATCGTTGACCCCGGCACCCCCCAGGCCACGGTGATCACCGGATCCCACAATTGGTCGGTGGCGGCCAACCACCTCAACGACGAAAACCTCTTGATCATCCGCAACCAGCGGGTAGCGGATCACTTTGTGCGCGAGTTCGAGCGGCTCCTTGCCGAGGCCCGCTTTGGCCCCAGCCGCCGCCTGCAGCAACAGGCGGAAGAGAGAGCCCGCCTCTGCCCCAGCCCTGTCCCCGTTGCCCTCTCCCCATCTGAAGCAGAGCCGGAGCTGCTGGAAGTCGAGGCGATCTCCGTTCCTAACAGGGGATCCCCTTCCCAGCCGGCTACCCCGCAATCTTCTCGCGTGAACTTAAACACCGCCACCGCGGCGGAGCTGGAGCAGTTGCCCGGCATTGGCCCGGGCCTGGCGCAGCGCATCATTGAGGCCCGCCCCTTCTCCTCCTTGGAAGATGTGCAGCGGGTCAAGGGCATCGGCCCGGCCCGGATTGAGCAACTGCGGGATCGGGTCACCTGGTAGGGATCCCGCCTAGCTCTCCTAGGCCAGCTCCAGAAAAGCTCCCATACGACGAAACTTTTGGTAGCGCTCCTCCCGCAACTCCCGCCCGCTCAGGGCAGAAAGTTCCTTGAGATGTCGTAGGAGCGCCTCCTTTAGGGTCTGGGCAGCTTCCAGAGGAGCGCGGTGGGCGCCGCCAACCGGCTCTGGCAAGATCTCGTCGATCACCTCCAGTTGCAGCAGATCCTGGGCAGTAATGCGCAGGGCGGCGGCGGCTTGGGGCGCTTTCTTGGCATCTTTCCAAAGGATGGCCGCACAGCCTTCCGGCGAGATCACCGAATAAACGGCGTGCTCAAACATCAAGATGCGATCCCCAACGCCAATGGCCAAAGCCCCTCCGGATCCCCCTTCGCCGATGACAGTGCAGATGATGGGGATCTCCAGCCGAAACAGGGTCTGCAGGTTGGTGGCGATGGCCTCCCCTTGGCCCTCAGCCTCTGCCTTGACTCCCGGATAGGCCCCCGGCGTATCGATAAAGGTCAAGAGCGGCAGGCCAAAGCGGTGGGCGTGTTCCATCAGCCGCAGCGCCTTGCGGTAGCCGGCGGGGTTGGGCATGCCGAAGTTGCGGTGGATGTTGTCTTTGGTGTCGCGGCCTTTTTGGTGGCCCAGGATCATCACCGGCTGATCCCCCAGCTTGGCCAGGCCGCCGACGATGGCCGGATCGTCTTGGCCGTGGCGATCCCCGTGCAGCTCAAACCAGTCGTCGCAGATGGTCTGCACATAGTCCAAGGTGGTGGGGCGGCGGGGATGGCGGGCCACCTGCAGCCGCTCGACAGGCGTGAGCTGGCTGAAAATCTCGCGGCGCAGCTCTTCGGCTTTGGCCTCCAGCTGGCGAATCTGCTCGGAGGCGTCGATGTCGTTTTCTTCGGCCAAGGCCCGGATTTCCTGGATGCGCTGTTCGAGGGCGGCAACAGGCTGCTCAAACTCCAGCAGCAGTCGGTCGGTAGCTTTGGTCATGAGCAGTTGAAGTAACCTTGAGTTAAAGTGTGAGGCTGATGCGGGTCACAGCTTTTGAGGTGGTAGGCTGCTGAAGGCCAGGAGCCACTCGCATGGCGGCGCGTAGCGCTATCTTCTCACATCCGGATTTTCTAAGCTAGAGAAGGCCCTCTTCTGGCTCCGCTCAAACCTGTGTTTTCCTCCTCCCACTCCTCTGCACCTCTTCCCCCCTGGCTGCGCTGGTCGGTGGTGGGATCCGTCGTCCTGGCCATCGCAGGGGGCGCCTTTTGGCACTACGCTCAGCCGGAGCGGCAAATCCGAGTCCACACGCAAAGGTTGCTGCAAGCTGTAGAACGGCGAGATTGGGCCCAAGTAGAAAACTTAGTGGCCGACACTTATCGCGATGGCTGGGGCTTGGACAAAGAGCAGGCACTGGCCTACAGCCGCGAGATCTTCGGCCAGTTTTTGCGCCTGCGCATCCGGCCTCAAGAGCTACAGGTGCAGCTCGGCCCTGGGGAGCAAGGCCAAGCCACCCTCTGGTTTATTATTGAGGGATCCGGCGGCCCTCTGGCCAACCTGACGCGGGATCAGGTAAACGCGCTGGAACAGCCCTTCCGCCTGGACTGGCAGCGGCGGGATCCCTACCGTTGGGAGCTAACCCGTCTGGAGAACCCTGCCCTGGAATTGCCCCTTCTCCCTGGTCAAGGACAAGCGGGCCACAAATGAAGGGAGGTCAAGCTGCCCGAAATTTAGAACTTTCCTGCCTGCCAAAGCTGCTCCAAATGGGTCTGGCAGCGCCGCAGGATTTGGCGGCTTTCTTCGAAGGTAATTTGCTCCAAGGCTTCGGGGTAGGAGCACCAGCGGTAGGCGGCTACCTCCTCCGGCTGTACCTGCAGCTCAGGGGGAGGAAACTGGGGCGGCAGCAGGGCCACGTAGTAGGTAACGGTCTTGGCCACCGCGTTCCCCTCTGGATCTGTGAAGGTGTAGGCCTCCTGTAGCGTCAGGGGGTCGGGCTGGCCGGGCAGGGTCAGAAGCTGGTAGTCGGTCAGGCCGGTTTCCTCGCGCAACTCCCGCCGGGCTGCGGCCAGGTCGCTTTCGCCCTCATCTTTGTGCCCTTTGGGGAAGGCCCAATGCCCTTTCTGGTGCTGGATGAGCAGGTAGAGGTGGGATCCCTGGGCGGGCGGGAGGGGCAGCACCGGGATCACGCCGTAGGCAGCATCGGTCAGCATGGGAGCTAGTCTCCAAAGAGTTTGATGGCAGGTGGCCTGGGATCAAAAACCTCGTTGGGATCCACCCGCGGGCGCTCCACCCCTTGCAGGGGCGAGAGAGGGCGACCGGTGTCGAATTGAAAGAGATAGATGGGCAACTGGCTGCTCCCTAAAGGCAAGAAGGCCAAGGTATCGATCTGGGTGAGGGCATTGCGGCTGGCCGGTCGGGTGAGGTTAAAGGCGGCGATGCGGTCTTCCAAGGGGGTCTCTGCGGCAGTGCGTCTGCCCAGGCCAATGCTAAATTGCTGGTTCCCCCGCTCGTCCACTCCTAAGGGCCGCACCTCTCCCAGCTCGACTGAGGGACTGCTCTCCGGCAGACCGGCCACCACCGGCGGCGCATCCAGCGGCGGCTGTGAGGGCAAAAAGCGCAACTGCACCCCCTCCGGCAGAAGGCGATAGTCCTGGTAGTCGTGCCGGATGGCAAGGGATCCCCTGAACACGCGGCGGGTCAGGCCCTCCAGCGTCCAAAACCCATAGCCCACATTGATGCGGCTGCTCTCCGGCAGCCAGTAACGGGTGCCTCCCTGGGGAGCAGGCACTGCCGTAAACCCCATGAGGACATAAGCCTGCCCCCACACCCCTGACAAAAACAAGAGCACCTGCCGCGGCAGCCCTGACTCCGGCTCCAGCCACAGCTCCCGCAGCTGGCCCTCCTGCAGGGGCTCTAGGCGCAAGTGCTGGACAGGGGATCCCGCCAGATCCGCCCGTTCTGAGGAGACGACGCGGTAGCGGCTAGGATCAGCCTCTAGCTCAAAACTTACCGAGGGCAGGAGCGCTTCGGGCCGGCTCACGTACACCGAATACAGCTTGAGCAGGTCCGATTGGTTCACCACCTCCAGTTGCCGCGAATCCAACAGGCGAATGCGATCCCCTTCAGCTACCCACGCCTGCCAACTGCCGTCACGGCGGCGGAGCACATCCAGGGTGGCTGTGAAAGTTTGGGATCCCTCCACCCGCACCTGCTGGCGGTACTGCAAGTTGGGCAGAGGCGGCAATTGCTTCAGGGCAGCGTTGTAGCGCCCTAGCCAAACTTGGGGATCCAGCTCGGCGCTTGGGGAAGAAGCGGGATCCGACTGGGCCAAGGCCGGATCTGCCGCCTGTAGGGCAACCAGCCCCGTTAGCAGGAACACCACTCCGCTGAGATAGCCCCCGCGGGATCCCTGCCGTCGCCACCTTCTCGGTTCGAACTGTCTAGGCGACATCAGCTTACCTCGGCTTGCCCTGCTAAATTGAGAGGCTCCCCAGCAGGGATCCCTCCTGCCTGGACGCCTACTCGATGGAAATAGACTGGGGGCCTTGGGTGGGGGCGGGTGAATCCTCCACCCTCAAGCCCTGGGACTCCAGCCAACTGCGCAGCGGATCTTGCTTGATATCCAAGCCCAGCAGGCCGCTCAGGAAGCCCCCGCAGAAGACAACGGGGTTGCTCAAAAAGGTCTTCCAGACCTCGTTGTTGGTGAACATAGCCAACATGCCAAACCCTTCCCTATCCTAGCAGGGCCAAGCTAGACGGCAATTAACTTCTGGCGATCTATGCTTTGCAGGACATTGAAGATGTTGCTGCCAAGGCGCTGGAACTCCTTGCCGCTTTTGTCAGCAAAATGGAGTACCCAGGGAAGCCTGCAGGCTTGGAATCCACTGGCAGGATGAAGTTGAGAAAGGTGATAAGTCTGTACAGCCAAGACCTCCAAAGGCGTACTGCCATATTCGTGGACAACTCGCAGGGGCCTTGCGCTGCCAATAGAGCCTGCGCCTTTTCTGCTAATGGGCTCGCTTGTTACCAGAGTAAATGACTTTCGCGAGTAGTCGAAAACAACGGTGCCTATTTTGGCGTCTTTGTACTTACCTTTTCCTTCTTCTATCCCCATCCTTCCTGTACCGCTTTTGCGTATGCCAACAATATCCACAGCAATCTTTTCTTTTTCTAGCTCCTCAATTGTTCTACTAAATTCGCCTCCTTGAACTAAACCATCCCTCATCAAGAGAACCTTGCTGGGATAGCGATCAAGCTTGTCATGAAACTTATTGACAAGTTTGGACACAGTTCGATAAATTGCGTCGCCGGAGAAGGTTTCTCCTCTCTGCACAGCAGGCAGCTCCCAACCTAAGCTCTGCCCATCGGCCAGCACAGCAAAAGCAGAGGCTCCGTAGTATAGCTGCCGATTAGTGCCCACATCAAAGCCAATGATTAGCTCAGGGCGTTCAGGATGGTCGAGGGGTTCCAGGAGTACCGGCTGCCATGCTGCCTTACACAGAAGCCCTAGGACGACGTTTAGGGCTTTGTAGGGATCAGCGCCAGGGATCATAAACTGGGTTGCTATCCCCGCTGCAAGGGCCTCCATGCGGATCTTTTGCTTGCGCTCATTGGGCGACCAGGGCATGACAACCAAAACGGTTTTGATCCCTTGGTCAGCCCAGCGTTGCCAGAATCTTTTTCGGGCAAGATCGCCTTCAGGCAAGTCTTGCTGAGTGGCATAGAAGCCCAGTTCAACTTCTACTCCGCTTTTTTGGGCTACCTCAAGCAAGCACTTGCGCACTTCGCTGGGATACTCTCGCCTGTTGTCATAGAGGTTTAGGCATCCAAACTTAGTCTCGCCTACTTTTGCACATCCCTGATACCTAACTCGAGCAGGATTTTGAACTTGCCTACGATCCGATCCCAATAGCTTTGGCTTGGGCAAGATGTAACCCTGGGCCTTCAGGGGTTCAATTTCCACCTTGGGAAGGTTGTAGACATTCTCTATGATAGTCTTTACAGTCTTTTCAGACTCTTGCAATCGTTCCTTCAAGCTTTTTCTGACATGCTTGATAACACGGTCGATAACTTTGCTACCAAAACCTTTGTTGTCTTCTAGACTGGCTAGCGTTTCCAAGGTCAAAACAGGCGATAGCCTCCGAGACAGATGGGGAAAACACCTTTGCTTTGAAGCTACTTCGACTACCCAAGAGCTTTCCACGTCCTCTCTAGGTGCATTGTACTTCTGCAAATGATACTCCGCCAGACTAATCTTCAGCTCTGGCAACTGAATCTCTCGCGGCGACTGATTGGAAAAAATACCCAGATATTCCCAAGTCTCGCGTTTACCATATGTATTCCGAACCCACTTGATTGGGATATCTGGATAGTTTTCCAGCCATTCATGCAAAGTCCACGGCGTGTAGAGGCGGTGATGAATATCGACTTCTAAGTAAAGCTTTCCATCTGGTTCAACAGCAACATCTATTCTTCTTGCTCTGTGGATTTCCCAGCCATCCCCGGAAAGTTCTACCCCTTCCTGAGCAGTGATCCACCAGAGCAGGCCTCCTCCTATCGATTCAACTGCAGTTTTGGTGTACAGAGATCTAAGGCGCGACTCTATCCTCTTGCGCTCAAAGCTTTCGAGGGCGCTTCTTTCTTGAGCATTGGCACAGGTTAGAACCCTAAGCCCACACTCTTCTAACTCCCATTCTGGTGTTTTGAGCTGGCTGGGCGAGACTCTTTCCCGTGTGATAATGCGACTCCCCAAACGAACGGCTATTACACCCAGCCGATTGCAAACCTTAGCAATAGCTTTCTGCTCTTCTCCTGGCTCCGGAAGTGGGTTTGGCCTACAGGCGTACTCATAAAAGGAGAGGTCTTCCTGAGCTAGCTCCTTAACAAAGAAGCGATTGAGTATAACTTCAACTGACTGGTTCTGGTGAAGCAGGCTCATTGGTGGATTCTTCGTCATCTTTCCAGGACAAGCCCTAGCCCCTTGTTAAGATCCCCAGCTCAAGGACGAAACAGCTCCGGTGGGGCCAGGTCATAGCTAAACGCCTCGGCTTCAAAGTGGCCGCTCATGCCCACCACTTGCCATTCAGCGCTGCGATTTCCTTGGCGGAAGCGCAACCGCTGCGCCCGCAGGGGCACCACCTGGATGACCTCGGCTGGAAACGCCTGGTACTCCCCCAGGTACTGCCGGGGATCCGGCGGCAGGTCGGCACTGCTTTCGATTTGAATCCAAAACACCCGCCCCGCCTGGTTGCCGTAGGCCCGGATCTGCTCTTGGCCTTGGTACTGCTCCACGCCCCGTAGCCGCTGCCGCCCTACCTGCATAGACTTAGCCCACTCCGGCAAGGGATCCCCCAAACTAATGGACCAAGCCGGCCCGCCCAATCCCAGCCAACCCAACAGCAGCAGAACCCAAAGCCAGAGCCAGCAGCGTGGCCTTCTACGTGCAGGGACCCCCTCCTGGGCAAACATTGGTTTCCTCCACAATTCAACTCAAGGCCTTGATCTCAACGTAGGCGAAAGCCAATCCGACCGCGTTCAATATCGAAAGCAACGTCGGCGTTGAAAAACAGGGGCATGCCCAGCAGTTGCACCCTTTGGTTGCCGTTCACAAAGATCCGATCCCGGCTGGGCGTTACCGGAAAGCCCACCCGAATGCGGTAGTCAAATGCCCCCTCCAGGACGGCGCGCCATTCCGACCCGGGGGGCAGGGTTGAGGTGGGAAAGGGAGGGGATCCCAACAGGCGAACGTTGAGGAAGATGTCGGAGGCGCCGCTGTCAAATAGGGTGGGACTGAGGACATTTTGAATAGAGGTATTGCTGATGCTGTAGGCCACCTGCAGGGCTTCATCCCGCCAGATGGGCGTGCCATCGGGAAAGCTTCCCACCTGAGGCAGTTGCCGGAAATTGAAACCAGCGGTGTTGGCCTCCGTCAGGCCGAGGGTGAAAAGGCCTTGCACAGAGTCGAACCCACCTGTTTGGAGGATGTACCCAGAACCCAAATTGCCCGGCAGGCGAGGGAGGGGGCTAAACAAGTTGGCATCGGGGCTGCGCTCGTCTAGGGAGGTGCCAAGGATCCCAGTAAAGGGCCGCCCTGGTCCAAATAGGTTGTCGGAGCAGGTGGCCACCAGACCCTCCACACAGGTAATTTGGTCAATCAACTGAATCGTTACCGGCTCTTGACTTTGGATCCCGCCCAAGCCAAAGGGAGCGCGGGCCAGCACTCCGATAAATTGTGTGCCATCGGCAAAGGTTACTGTGGAAGGGATCCCTGTCCGCTCCAGGCCAAGGCGGCCTGCTGCTGACGATAAGATGCGCAGCCCTGCCGAGCCGGTGTCCAGTAACACCTCGGCCTCCCCCCCTGCCACTTCCACCCTCAAGCTCAGCAACTTAAAGCGGCTATTGCCCAGAGTGCGCACCGTCAGAGGGATTGACTGGCTGCCCGGCTCAGGCGGAGGCGGGAGCAATCCAGGAGGGGAGGTCCCAGAGCCCTTGGGGCTAGAACAGGCGATCCCCAGCAGCACCACCAGCGCCAGCACCAGCCCCCCCAGTCTGCGCCGGATTTCCCTCGCCCAGGCTTTCTTTTGGAGCCGCTCTCCTGTCTGCATCAGATCCCACTCCCCCAGCCACCAAACGCTTGGGCAGGGAAAACCCAACTGCGCCCAGTGCGCCTGCCCTGCCGATGGGGCTGCCGAGGCGCGCACGGCTATCCCAGCCAAGAACAGTCTAGCCAGGGCCGGCTAGCGGAGAAGGGGCAACAGCACCTAGCTTGGGCGGGATCCCCCCTTCTGCTAACGGGGCGGGTTCTCGCTCTGCGGGCTGGCCTCCGGCATTAGACAGCCGAGAGCATCACACCCTGCCGGCCCCTCTGCCATGAGGGCGAGGTTGCGGTCGTAGCGCGCCAGGGCCTCGTAAAAGTTGTCGGTTTTTCGTCTTTGCTTGACTTCAGCCATCAGCCGTTCATAGGTGGCTTTGTCAATTTTCTCAAAGGGCAAGCGGGGGAAGGGAGCGTCGAAGCGCGCCAACAGCGCTGCGCTAATGTACCCCTCGTCGTCGCGGATGGCCTCGTAAATGCGGGATCCCAGCGCCTCGATCTCGTCCTCCCGCAGCTCGATGGTGGCTGAGGTGTTGTGGGTAGTGTAGTACTTTTGCACCTGCATGTAGAAGTCAAACTGGGCCAGGGCAGAGAAGCGCTCAATCTCAATCTCCTCGGCGCCGGGCAAATTGGCCCACTCCACCTCCACCGGCAGCTCCACCAGCCACTCGGTACAGCGGGGATCAAAGGGATCGTTGAGCAGGTTGCCGTTTTCGTCCTTGTCCGCCTGGGCAGGCACTACCGAGTAGCCATAGTCCAGACAGGCGAGGGCCACGGGGTCGTTTTTGGCAAAGGTGATGCGGCGGATGTAGCGCTGGGCCTTGGGCGGGTGCCAGCCGGGCGAGGCGTTGGTGAGCAGGGACTTGGTGCCAGCAGGCTGAACAGTGGTGCAGCGGTTGGGACGGCGCAACCCGTGGCGGTCGCAGTAGTCCCAGACCACGCGGTGGACAACCTCCTTCCAAAAGCTGAGGTATTCCCGCTCCTGCTGCTTAAACTCCCGCCCCAGGGGCGTATCCGGCCTCCCCTCCTGCCACCAGCGCAGCCAGTCCACCCCAAAGGCTTTGACGCAAAAGTCAAACAGCCCCGTAAACGAGACGCCGACGATGGGATCCCACTCCCGCGAGCGCTGGAAGCGGGGCTCGACAAAGCGATGGTGCAACAGTGCCGCCGCCGTCAGGGCCCCGGCTGTGAAGGCCTCCTCTTGTTCCTGGCGGTTGTGGGGATCCAGCCGGTTGAGGTGGATCTCAGCCAGGTTGCAGTGGAAGTCGCATCCAATGATCTCGCCGCAAGGGTTTAACCCATACCGCCGCAGCCGGTGCTCCAGTTCAGCCTCGGGCAGGGTTGGCCAGTGGTGTTTTAGCCAGCGTCGAGCTTCCTCTGGGCCTTGGGAGGCATAGATGTTGAGGAAGGTCTGTTTCAATTCTGGAGTGGCGAGCAGGTCGGCATTGGCCCGCGCCACAGCTTCCCCCGCCCACTGGATGGCTCCCTCGCCGGAGTAAAACTGCTTGCGCACTGCCGCAATGCACTCTTCTCGCGTTGGCTTGCGGTGGAACACACGCGTGTGGTTGGCCATGCGCAGGGCATCCCGCTCCGGGTCAATTCTCCAGTTGCCCTGCTCGTCCTGCTGCCAGAGGTTGTCCTTGGCGCTGGATCCCAGCTCGTCGTCGGCGGCAAATTGGCGCATGCCCGCGCTGTTGTGGGTGAGATAGCCATTGCAGTAAAAGCAATGGGCCTCTTCGACTTCAATGTCGTAGGTTCGTACCCAGTCATGGCTGCCTAGGCCCTTAACTGTAACGGGGATATCCAAATCCAACCCCGACTCAGCCAAGTATCGTTCATAGTTGGCTTCGACCGACCGAGCTCCTTGGCAGCCCATGCCGTGCATCTCAGTGTAGCTGTATACTTCCCGCAGCAGGGAGCCCGGAATCGTAAAGCCATGCGTCTCCAGCCCTTGGGGCAACTTCCCTTTAGCTGAGTAGGGAGCCACCAAGGCGTTGTACCGAGCCTTGAATGCCGGTAGGGTAAGGCTGTATTGAACCTGCCAGTTCTCCTGCTGGGGGGGGAGGATTTGGAGTCGGCCTGCAATACCCAGACTGGAGAGAACAGCCCCCACTTGCAGGGCAAAGGAGCGGTGGACAGTTGTCAGCAATTGGGGGGGATGACTACGGGTTGACCCATCGCTGTCGATAAGGCCTGCCAGGTAAGCTGACCGTACCTCAACGGTGCCGCGCAGGATAAAGTCGGGAACTTGCAGGGGTTGCTTTGGTTTCTTAATGTGCCGCTCGAAATACTCCGCCAGCGGGATGCAGGAACACACAAACCTTGCCCTGTTCTCCCCTGGCCCATAGCTGCAGGTAGCTGTCAGCCCGAAGGCGGCTAGCGCCTGCTCCAGCTTAGCTTGGAGACGGGAAAGCAGCTCGGGATCCAGGGTATTGGCACTCCACTCTAGGTGACCGTAGGGCTTGCCGTGGAGATCGCGCCCCAGCGCAACATACCCACCCCCCTGGGTAAACCCAATGAGCCAGGCCACCTCTGTTGTCAGGGGCGGGATGTGCAGGGGCTTTGCGGTGGGGCTTTGGCTTGGACGAGGTGCCGTAAAGTCCTCAGGGAGATGGGTAATGGTGCCGGGGAGAACTTGGGTGTTGTGCAGCAGACGATCCCCTTCGACTAACTCGTGGGTACTTTTCCATGCGATATTCCCCCGAGCGTCTGCCAAAACCGCATGGCGGTGGTTCAAAGTTGAAAAGAAAGGAAGGGCATTGGTCTCTATTTCGTAAACTTCTTGGATCCCTTGGTCAAACTTGTTGACCACCCGACGAAACCCAAGGGGGGTCTGAACCCAATCGCCTACCTGCACATCCTTGATGGGCACCAGACCTTGTGAGGTGTGCACCAAGGCGTTTTCAGGTAAGCACCGCCGAATGTTCCCCGCCACAATCGTCACCGCCGCCTCGTCGATGAGCAGGCAGCACTCCACCGAGTTCAGTTGTCTGCCCACCGCTTTGTTGAGGATGGCGGCACAGCGCTCGTAGAGGCCGGGCAGCTTGATGGGGTTGGCCACCCCCCCAAACCCCTGTAGCCGCTCGCCGGCAGGGCGGACATCGCTCAAGTCCACCGTCACCTGAACCTCGCCGCCCAAGCTGGGATCCGCCGCCAGCTCCAGCAGCGCCTGGTAGGACTCCACCCAGCCCCGCCGGCTATCCCCCACCTGGATGTGCACGCGGGATCCCTGCCGCTGGATGCGGGTGTGCTCCTGCCGCTGCTCTCGGGGGGTGGCGCCGAGGGATCCCACCACCTGGACCTGTAGGCGGTTGAGGATGGGGGGCAACTGGCTGATGAACTGGGGCTCCAGCACCGCCCCTGTGCCACAGCCCATCATGGCCAGATCCATCATCAGGCCAAAGGAGGGCCAGTCGACCACGGTGAGGCTGGTGCAGTTGTAGGCGCCGGAGTAGTTTTCCGGCTTTTGGATCCACGCGGTGCCCATCACCCACAGGGCCCGACCCGAGATCAACGCCTTCAACTGCCGCTGCAGATGTTCCACCAGCTCCCGCTCCTGGGGAGTGAAGCGTCCTAGGCGGGCAATGTCGGCCAGGGTGCGATCGCAGACGTCGCTCCAAGTCTCGCGGCTGCCATCCGGGCGCCGCCGACTGTAGGTGCGGTAGAACACTGGAGCGGCCGTCGGAGCTGTTGCTGGGAACTCGCCCCCAGAACCCAGCGCTTGCCCTTGTAGCAAGGGCACCGCTTTGCTCTGTTCGCTTGAGCGGGACGAAATCGACACCATAGCCACACCCCTCCTGCAAAGCTGCCCGTGGAGTCCGACGAAACTGGCTTTTTGTTTTGATTTTCCTTGCCGGCCAGGGCCGTCCCAGAGGAGTTGCCCGACCCGCCGGCCATCCAAATGCCCAACTAGGCTACCACAATCATCAAGGGGCAGGGGGTGTCGTGGGCTCTGGCTATCTTCCCCAGCTCCCCCAAGTGGGGGCAGGCGGGGGATCCGTTACCAAGCCCTGGAAAGGGCTAGAGTGGAAAGGAAGGGATCCCCAACGGAAGGGTTGCCTGCTGTCTTAGAAACTGTGCCCCTTGGGCAAAAGCTGTGTAGGGAGTTGAGGGCTATGACCAGTCGCCTGCGCATTGGGAGTTTGTGGGGGATCCCCCTCTTCCTGGACTACACCTGGTTTCCAGCGGCTGTGTTGCTGGTGCTCTCCTATGGCCTGGTGACGGCGCTAGGGCTGTTTCTCTCCTTGCTGGCCCACGAGTTGGCCCACAGCTTGGTAGCCCGCGCCTATGGAGTCCGGGTGAGTTCCATCACGCTGTTTATCTTTGGCGGCATGGCGGCCATCGAACGGGAAGTTCCTCGCCCCCTGGGCGCTTTTTGGGTGGCCCTGGCAGGGCCCCTCCTCAGCTTGGGCTTGTTTGTCCTCTTTAGCGTGGCCGGAGCTTGGATGGGGCCAGGATCGCCGCTAGTCTCAACCCTCGCCAGCTTGGCTGCCATCAACCTAATGATTGCCCTGTTTAATCTGCTGCCAGGTTTGCCCCTAGATGGGGGGCAGATGCTCAAAGCGGCCATCTGGGCTTGGACAGGGGATCGGCAAAAGGGCATGCTCTGGGCAGCTCGCGCTGGCCAAGGAGTGGGCTGGGGCTTAGTAGGCCTAGGTCTGCTGGTGGTATTTTGGGGAAGCCTCAACGGCCTTTGGCTAGGCCTGATTGGCCTATTCATTTTAAACAGCGCCCGTCGCTATGAGCAGTATGCGCAACTGCAGCGCGTGTTGGCCCGCCTGAAGGCCGCAGACGTCATGAGCCGTCGGTTTCGCGTCCTGGATGCGGGCATGAGCCTGCGGGAGCTTGTCGATCGCTACCTGGTTCCCGCTTCCCTCCAGCCAGAGGCAGGAGGGGGAGTTCAGGAAGTGTACTTTGCCGAGGAGGACGGCCGCTACCGGGGCCTGGTGAGGCCGGAACTGCTCAACGACATCGAGCGCAGCCAGTGGGATCATCTCACCCTCAAGGCCATTCTTAAGCCAATGGAGCAACTGCAGGGGGTGCGAGAGGAGACCCCTGTCCTCCAGGTGATGCAGATGATGCGCCAGGCGGAACCCCGTCGCGTCTTGGTCTTCACCCCCAGCGGTGCCATTGCCGGCTTGATCGACCGCGGCGATGTGGTAGCGGTAGCGGCGCGGGAGCTGGGGGTGATCCTGCCCCAGGAGGTGGTGCAGCGGCTACGCGACAGCGAAGAATGGCCCCCGGGCTTCCAAGTGGAAGAAAGCCTAGCCGACGAAGGATCCCCTAGCTTTTCGTGGCCAGGAGCAACGGATACCCCTTCCAAAACCTAGAGAAATGACCCCTCCCTGGAGTATTCCAGGCGCGGACGGGGGGTTGTCTTGCTAAAATTAAGTTTGTTCTCTATCGATTAAGAATTTTGAGCCGCCTACCTCGTCTTCTGCCTGCTTACACCCATCGCTTAAACAGCGGGCTGCGCGTTATTCTTCACCCCGTTCCCATTGCCGACTCGGCTACGGTGGACGTCTGGGTACAGACAGGCGGGCGCAACGAGCCGCCGCAGTGGCTGGGCATCTCCCACTTTCTCGAGCACATGGTTTTTAAGGGCAGCGAGCGGCTGGCCCCCGGCGAGCTGGATCGCGCTATTGAAGGGCGGGGAGGCATCACCAACGCTGCTACTGGCCAGGATTACACCCACTACTACATGACAGTAGCTGCCGCCGATCTGCCGGAGACTTTGCCCTATCTGGCAGAGGCGGTGTTGCGGGCTGGGATCCCGCCCGAGGAGGTGGAACGGGAGCGCCAGGTGGTTTTGGAGGAAATTCGCCGCGCTGCTGACGACTTGGGATACATCACCTACCAGCTCCTCATGGAAACTGCCTACGGGGAGGAGCACCCCTATGGGCGACCAGTGCTGGGCACGCCGGCAAGCCTGATGGGGTTGACCCCAGAGCTGCTGCGCGCCTACCACCGCGGCTGGTACCGGCCCGAATACATGACAGTGGTGGTGACGGGAGGCATTGACCCTGAGCAGACGCTGGCACTGGTGGAAAAGGAGTTTGGCGGCCCCGCCAGTGGCCCTGCCTGGACAAGGCCCCCACTCCCGCCTCAGCCCCGCCCGCAGGGGATCCTGCGCCGCGAGAGCACCCATGCCCGCCTAGAGCAGGCCCGTCTAAAATTGGCCTGGCCCACAGTTAGCCTCGACGCCTGGGAAGAGGTTTGCGGCCTAGAGCTGCTGGCTGCCGTGCTGGGGGATGGGCGCACTTCGCGGCTGGTGCATCTGCTGCGGGAACAGCGGGGCTGGGTGAGGGCTATCGGCTGCTCTTCGCTGGTGCTGAAGGAGGGGGGGCTCTTTTGCATCAGCGCCCACCTGGAGGTAGAGGATTTGCCACGGGTGGAGGCAACCCTCCTGCACGAGATCGAGAAGTTGCAGCAGGATGGCATCGGCCAAGCGGAGCTGGAGCGCGCTCGGCGCATGCTTACCCACGAACTTCTCTTCTCCGCCGAGTCCCCCAGTCAACTGGCGAGCCTCTACGGCTACTACGAGACCCTGGTCGGGGTGGAGCGCCTCCAGGAGTACCTGGAGCTGTTGCAAGCGTTTACCCCAGCGCAAATCCGCGAGCTGGCTCAGCAGTACCTCTCTCCTGAGGCTTACGTGGTGGCTCTGCTCAAGCCGGCTGCATCTGACGCTGCCGCGGCTTCGGAGCTCCAACTGGCCTGCCGCTAGTGATCCTCAAGCTGTGATGCACCCCACCCTGCCCACCTCCCAGCGTGGCCGGCTGCAGCGCCTCCACCTGGCCAACGGTATCACGCTGCTGTTGGGCCAGAACCCGACGGTGGAGATCCTGGCCGCCCACTGTTTTTTTCGTGGCGGCAGCCGGGTAGAGCAACCGCAGCAGGCGGGCTTGAGCCACCTGCTGGCCGCTGTCCTCACCAAGGGCACTCGGCAGCGCAGCTCCCAAGCTATTGCCGCTTGGGTGGAATCGTTGGGAGCTTCCCTTTCTGTAGACAGCGCTGCTGATCATTTCGAGGTTGGCCTGCGCTGTGTATCGGAGGACTTTCCGGAGCTGTTGCAGTTGCTGGCGGAGATCCTCCGGGATCCCAGCTTTCCCGAGGCGGAGGTGGCGCGGGAGCGGGAGCTGATGCTGCAGGCCATTCGCGCCCAGCAGGAACGGCCCTTTAACCTGGCCTGGGATCAGGTGCGGCAGGCCCTCTATGGGGATCACCCCTACGCCCTGCCGGGGTTGGGACGACTGGAGACGGTGGGATCCCTGACCCGCGAGGATTTGCTAGCCTACCACAGCACCTACTGCCGCCCGGAGGGAATGGTGATGGCGGTAATTGGCCCAGAGCCGCCGGAGACGATGGCAGCCCAAGTGGAAGCTGTCCTGGGAGATTGGGTGAGCGCTGGCCCCCCTGCCCCCGATCCCAATCTGCCTCTGCCCTCCTTGGAGAAGCCGCAACTGCTAAAGCTCTCCCAACCCACCCAGCAGACAACGATTGTGCTTGGCTTTCGCGGATCCCCTGCCTCTTCTGCGGATTATCCCGCCCTGAAGCTACTGGCCACCTACCTGGGCAGCGGCCTGTCCAGCCGTCTTTTTGTCGAGCTGCGGGAGCGCGGCGGCTTGGCCTACGAGGTCTCCGCCTTCTTTGCCACCCGTCGGGATCCCGCCCCTTTTGTGGCTTACCTGGGCACGGCAGCGGAGAACACTCCCGTGGCGCTGGAGCGCTTGCAAGCAGAGATCCAGCGCCTCCATGACACACTCCTAAGCAGCGAGGAAGTGGGGATGGCCCAGCGCAAGCTTTTGGGCCAATATGCCCTTAGCAAACAGACCAACGCCCAAGTGGCGCAACTGGCCGGCTGGTACGAGATTTTGGGGTTGGGCATGGAGTTCGACCAGCAGTATTTGCAGAGCGTGAGGCAGCTTACCCCTGCCCATCTCCAGCAGGCTGCAAAAACCTACCTGGTCAACCCAGCTATTGCCCTGGTGGGGCCGGAAGAAGCTTTGGCAAAAGTTGAGCTGTAGGTGGGCGCCCCAAGACAGGCTGCTGCCCCGGGTGATCAACAAGGTAACCTTTGCCGCTGCCAGCCCCCAGCTTCCCCACCAGTCCCCTAGAGGTTGAGATCCCAGAGGGGGAAAAATCCCACCAGCAGTTCCACAATGACCAAAGCCGGCAGCAAGTTGGCCACCCGCAGGCGAGCCAGGCCCAGTAGGTTAATGCCAATACCCAGGATGAGGAGCCCCCCGGTCGCTTCCAAGGCGGCAAGCAGGTCTGGGCGCAACAGCGGCTGCAGTTGGTGGGCCAGCAGGGCCACGCCCCCCTGAACCAAGAGCACCGGCAGGGCGGAAAACAGCGTGCCCCAGCCCAGGCTGGCGGTAAAAGCTAGGGTGGCAATGCCATCCAAGGCAGCTTTGACCAAAAGCAGGGAGGGATCCCCCAAGCCATCCTCAATGGCGCCCAGCAGGGTCATGGGGCCGACCACAAACAGGAGGGTGGTGGTCACAAAGGCGCGAGCAATAGGGCTGGGGCCTAGCCAGCGACTGATCTGCTTTTCCAGGGCCTGTCCCAGCCGTTCAAAGGCAGCCTCGAGGTCGATCCCCTCCCCCAGCAAAGCCCCCCCGATCAGGGCCAGCAAAACCGTTACCGCTTGGGCAGCGCTGCTGAGGGTAAGGGCCATCTGGATCCCCAAGACCAACACCAGGGATCCCATAGCTTGTAGCAGGGTTTGGCTCATGCGCTCTGGCAAACGGCGGCCCAGCACCCAGCCAAGGCCACTGCCCACGAGGATGGCAAGGGCGTTGACGAGGGTGCCGGTGCCGGGGAGAGCCATAGGACGTTCTCGCTGGCCAGACTGGATTATAAGTCTCCCTATGGGTCTCTTCCAAGCCGGCGCGGCAGCCGCTGAGCAGACGGGCCGCTTCTGCTGCCGATCCTAGCTATACTGAGGACAGGCTCACAAAGGTGGGCTTTTGCCCCACTGCAATTCCAATGAGTTTTTGGAAAGGCCTGTTTGGCTCAGCAGGGACCGCTGCCACCAAAGCGTCAACACAAACGGCCACACCCCCTCCTCGCCAGGAGACAGTGGCGGTGGGAGGAGAAACCATTGTCTTTAGCCTGGATCCCAACCTGGATCTGTATGAGCTGGAGGAACTTTGCGATGCAGTAGGGTGGTCGCGTCGCCCTATCCACAAGGTTAGGAAAGCCCTGCAACATAGTTTTTTGGTGGTGTCGATGTGGCAGCAGCGGGGCAGCTACCGTCGCCTCATCGGCTTTGCCCGCGCCACCTCTGACCATGCCTTCAATGCCACCATCTGGGATGTGGTGGTGCATCCTGAGTTTCAGGGCCGAGGGCTGGGGAAGCGGCTGATGGAAAAGGTGATCCAGGAGCTGCGCGCCCAGGACATCAGCAACATCACCCTTTTCGCCGACCAGGGGGTGGTCAGCTTCTACGAGCGCCTGGGCTTTACACCTGACCCGGAGGGGATCAAGGGCATGTTTTGGTACCCGCGCTAGCCCATGGCTGCTCTGCCCACGGTGATCTTGCCCGGCTACTTGGCAGGTGCCTCAGAGTACGAGCCTTTGCGTCAGGAGCTGGAGGCCCGCGGCTATGCGGCCCGGGTGGTGCCCTTGCAGGTGTACAGTTGGTTTCCCACGCTGGGGGGAAGGCCCGTCACCCCCATCTTGCGGGCCCTCCAGGCCACTATCCAACGCACCCAGGCCGAGTTTGCAGTTGACCAGGTTAACTTGGTGGCCCACTCCGCTGGCGGCTGGATTGCCCGCATCTACCTGGGATCCGTGCCCTACGGGGGGCAGGTGTGGCAGGGGCGAGAGCACGTTGCCACTCTCATTAGCCTGGGATCCCCTCACACCAGCCGGGAACGCTGGACAAGGCGTAACCTGGACTTCGTTAACACCCACTACCCAGGGGCCTTCTGGCCGCAGGTCAAGTACGTCTGTGTGGCCGGCAAGGCCATTCAAGGGCGCCGCCTGGGCCTGGGATCCCTGTGGCGGCAGGAGCATTACCTGGCTTGGCTGGCCTACAACAGCTACCGGCTTACCGCCGGCCAGGGGGAGCTGTGGGGAGATGGCATCACCCCCCTCGAGGCTGCCCATCTGGCAGGGGCCATCAACCTCACCATTCCCGACTGTCACCACTCCGGTCGCGGCGGGCGGCGCTGGTACGGCTCGCCTGAGGTGGTGGACAGGTGGGCCCAGTACTTGGCTTAGGAGGGCTTAGCTGCCGGGCTCTTGGGGATCGGCGACGGAAGTCCCGGGCAGTGAGGCGGTGGATTGGCGGCGCTCCTGTTGGCGCCGGGCTGCTTTAACCATCTCCTCGACGATGGCCCGCGCCTGCTTCAGGCGATCCAAGCTGCTGCGGTAGAGCTCCAGATCTTTTTTGACTCGCTCCGGCGAGAAGGGCAAGTTGCTGATCACATCCTCCAGAAAGTGGCGGGTGCGCTCTTCCGGCTCCTTGTAGAGCGAGGTAGCCACCGCTTCGTAGGCAGTGTAGAGACCAACCGCCAGAACCCGGCTGTAGGCGTACGGGGACTGGGTCATACGCTGCAAAATGGCCTTCAGCCCGCCCACATCCTCCGCCTCTGGCTTGAGACAGAGCAGGTTGTATCGCTGGACAGGATCCCCGCTGCGCACCAGCTCCAGCAGGTCGCGGGCGTTCTTGCGCAACACCTCCGGCTTCAGGTGCAGCGCCTTGCAGAGGGCGTTGAAGATGGCCTCGCGCTGCTCTGGGGGGTGGTAGGCTTCCATCAGCCTGTCATAGAGGGTAACCAGACCTAGGGCAAAAAAGGGATCGTAGACGAAGGCGCTGTTGACGGTGGTCAGGTGCAGCTCCACCAGCAACTCCTCCACCACCCGCCGGTAGGCGGCGTTGATCGGGCGAGGGTAGGCGCTGAAAAAGGCCGCTTTGGTGGCGGAGAGGGTACGAACAGGATTCACAGCCAGAGAAAGAGAGACCTTGAGACAGACTTATTCCTTCTCCTATTGTCCCCTGCAGCGACTCCGAGGGCAAGCAAGGGCCCTGGTTCCGCTATGGTGGGATACGGATGGCGAACCCTGGCTAGGTCGAGCAAGTGGATCGAACAAGAAGATGGCAGCAACAGAGGGAACAGTGGTGGTGAAGATCGGCACCTCCAGCTTGACAGACATGCAGACGGGCTCGCTGCGCCTTTCTGTGCTGGGGCCGCTGGTGGAGGTGCTGACGCGGCTGCGCAGCCAGGGCTATGCGGTAATCCTGGTCTCCTCCGGAGCGGTGGGAGTGGGCTGTGCCCGCCTGGGCTTGCGCCAACGGCCAGCAGCGATTGCAGAAAAACAGGCGGTGGCGGCGGTGGGCCAGGGGCGGCTGATCCGCCTGTACGATGATCTCTTCTCTGCCCTCAACCAACCCATTGCTCAGGTGCTGCTTACCCGCGGCGACTTCGTGGAGCGCAGCCGCTACGTGAACGCCAATCGCACCTTTACCCAACTGCTGCAGATGGGAGTTATCCCCATTGTTAATGAAAACGATACAGTGGCGGTGGAGGAGCTGAAGTTTGGCGACAACGACTCCCTCTCAGCTTTGGTAGCCAGCATGGTACAGGCCAAGTGGCTAATCCTCCTCACCGACGTAGACAGGCTCTATTCAGCCGATCCCCACCGGGATCCCTCCGCCGAGCCCATCGAGCGGGTGGAGCACGGGATGCCTTTACGGGTCAAGGCGGAAGCCCAAGGCAAAAGTGGCTGGGGCACGGGCGGCATGGCCACCAAGCTTACTGCCGCTCAAATTGCCACCTCTGCTGGCGTGACGGTGGTAATCACCAACGGCAAGCGGCCCGACCAGATCCCGGCCATCTTGGCTGGCGAGCCCATTGGCACCCGCTTCGAGCCAGCTCCCCAGCCTGTTAGCGCCCGCAAGCGGTGGATTGCCTACGGCCTTATCCCCGAGGGATCCCTCACCCTGGACGAGGGGGCAGTGCGGGCAGTCTGTGAGCAAGGGCGATCCCTGCTGCCGGCAGGGATCGTAGAGGTTTCCGGCGACTTTGAGGCAGGAGCTGCCGTGCGCCTGTGTGATCCCAGCGGACGCGAGGTAGGCAGGGGCCTAGTCAACTACAGCGCCGAGGAACTGCGGCGCATCAAGGGCAAAAAAACTGCCGAGATCCCCTACATCTTGGGCTACGAAGGGGTGGATACCGCCGTCCATCGGGATAACCTAGCCCTGCTTGAGTGAGGGATCCCCCTTTCGGCAAGCCTCAATCCCCCGGCTTAACCACCCACTCGACCGGAGTTTTGCTGGGATCCGGCAATTTCAGCGAGAACAGCCCTGCCATCAAAATCAACAGGGTGGAAAACCAGAGGCAGCCCTCCAAACCGTAGAGCTGGAAGAGGATCCCGGAGGTTACCGTCCCCAGCAGGCGGCCACCGGAATTGGCCATGTAGTAAAAGCCCACGTTGAGGGCAACATCGTCATCTTCCGTGTAGGCCAACACCAGGTAGGAGTGCACCGCCGAGTTGAAGGCAAAGACAATCCCAAAGAGGATAAGGCCACCAGTAACTACCCATTCCGGCGGCAGGCCGGCCATAAAGGCGGTGGCAATGATTGCCGGCACTGCTGTCAAGGTAAATGTCCAGATTTGGATGGTTCGGGCCTTGGGAGCGCGACCCGGGCGACCTCCTCCCAGGAGTTGGGGTGCTAGGAACTGGATGATCCCATAGCCAATGACCCAGATGGCCATGTAGCTGCCCACCTGCATGAACGTCCAGCCCAGCTCGTCGTAGAGAAACACCGGCAGGGCCACCACAAACCACACATCCCGCGACCCGAACAGGAAAAAGCGGGCTGCTGAGAGGAGGTTAATCTCACGGCTTTTGGAAAACAGCCGCTTGAAGGGGATCTTCGCCTTAACCTTGCCCATATCCGCCGGCAGTAGCACCCCCGAAGAGAAGATCAAAGCCAGCGCCCCCGCCTGGACAAAATTGGCCATGCGGAAGCCCAGGGGATCCCCGTAGATCTCGGTGAAGATCTGCAGCAGGGCCGCCCCCACAAAGAACCCCGCTCCCTTGAGGGCGTTTTTGGATCCCGTCAGCATCGCCACCCAGCGGAAGAGGCGGGATTCGGCCTCCTTGGGCACCACCAGACGGATGGCGCTTTTGGAGCTCATCTTGGTGAGATCCTTGGCGATCCCGGCCAGGGCTTGGGCCGTCATCACGTAGGCCACCTGGCCCCAGACCGGCCACTGCAGGTTGATCACCCCCAGCATCACCAGGCCGAAGATCTGGATGGCAATGCCTCCGTAGAGGGTGAGCCGCAGGCCAAACAGGGATCCAATCCAGCCGCCCAGGAAGTTGGTGATCACCCCGAAGATCTCGTAGAAGAGGAACAACATGGCAATTTGAATGGGGGTGAAGCCCAACTTGTGGAAGTGGAGCAGCACCAACATGCGGATGGCGCCGTCAGTGATGGTAAATCCCCAGTAGGCGGCGGTTACTAGGGCATAGTTGCGCACTGCGGCAGCTTGGGCACTTGAGACAGAAGTCATGGGCAGGTCTCCAAGGGGGGGATGCTTCTATAAACTGAGAGCCACTTTGCGGGCCAATTCCGCCATGCGGTTGGCGTAGCCCCATTCGTTGTCGTACCAAGCCAGGATCTTCACCTGGGTGCCATCTACCACCATGGTCGAGGGCGCATCCACAATGCTGGAGCGGGGATCCCCCTTGAAATCCACCGAGACGAGGGGCAGCTCCTCATAGCCGAGGATGCCCTTGAGTTCCCCCTCGGCTGCAGTCTTCAAGAGGTGATTGACTTCTTCCACGGTGGTGGGCCGCCTCACTTCGAACACGGCGTCGGTCAAAGAGGCATTCAGCAGGGGCACGCGCACCGCAAGGCCGTTGAGCTTGCCGTTGAGCTCAGGATAGATGAGGCCAATGGCCTTAGCCGAGCCGGTGGTGGTGGGCACCAAAGACAGCAGAGCCGAGCGCGCCCGCCGCAGGTCTTTGTGGGGAGCATCCACCATACTTTGGGTGTTGGTGACGTCGTGGACGGTGGTGATGACCCCGTGCAGGATGCCGATCCCTTCGTGGATCACTTTGACCAAGGGAGCTAGGCAGTTGGTGGTGCAGGAGGCGGCAGTAAGCAGGTGGTGGCGAGCCGGATCGTAGAGGTGGTCGTTGATGCCCATGACGATGTTGAGGGCCTCTTCATCCTGGACAGGGGCAGCCACAATGACCTTGCGCACCCCCGCCTTGAAGTAGGCGTCCAGCTCTGCCGCCTTAACGAATTTGCCCGAGCACTCCAGCACCAGGTCAATCCCCAAATCGGCCCAGGGCACTTCGCCAGGAGATTTAAATTCACTGAAGGTAAGGGTTTTGTCTTGGATGCGCAGCCGTTGCTCAGAGGCCTCGATGTCGATGTTCCAGCGGCCCTGCACCGAGTCGAACTTGAGCAGGTGAGCCGCAGTGGCAGGCCCACCTTTAATCTCGTTGATGTGGGCAAACTCCAGCTCCGGCCAACCCCAAGCCGCCCGCAGCACCAAACGCCCAATGCGGCCAAAACCGTTGATACCTACCCGTGCCGCCATGTCGGTTTCTCCTGGACTCGTTAGGAGGGATCCCAACCTTGACAATCAGGCAAAATCCCGCCTCGAGCTTACCAGAGCTGTCTACTCATTTCAAGGTAAGTTGATGGGTGGCTGGCCGGCCTCTGCTGTCTTTAAGGTCGGCTGTGCCAGGAAGCTCAAGGGGATCCGCCGGGACAGCCGCAAGCGGCAGCAGGGCTTCTCCTGAAGCCGACTCGCATCCCAGATGCACACAGCAGAGTAGCCGGGTAGCCCTGTACTCAGCGCTCCGCGCCGCTGACGCGAGTAGGGCGGGGCGGAAAAGCCTTCGAGCAGCTTTAGCGGCTCACCAACGATGCGGGTCGTTACTCTAGTTTTGGCTCACCACTCAGCAACCATGGACTACGGCTGTCAACAGGTTCTGATTCAGGACAGGAAGCCAGTAGCCCTACTGGAGTACCTCTGCCAGCAGTCCAACAAGGTCTACAACTGCGCTCTGTACTATGCTCGCCAAGTCTCTTTCAAGACCAAGCGACTGGTAAGCTACGCCCAGCTCTGCAGAGAGAGGGTGAGAACCAAGAACAAGCCCTTTGCGGCGATGCATGTCTCCTCTGCACAGCAGACCTGCAAATCGGCAGCAGAAGCACTAACGAGCTTCAAGTCGCTTTTGCAAGCGCAGCCAGACGCAAAGCCCAGGTTGCCACAGTACCGTAAGGCTGGACTGTTTCCCGTAGCCTACCCCAAGCAATGGCCAAAGTTCCAAGAAGGGCAGGTTAGAGTGGGCAAGCAAGTCAAGGCGTGGTTTGGCCTAGACGCTTTCTGGGTGCAGTTCCCTACCCATTTGCAGTGGGAAGACATCAAGGAACTCAGAATTCTACCCCGACATGGGGTGTTCTACCTCGAGTGGGTGTATGCCAAATCTTCTCAGCCCCAACCCCTTGACCCAAGTGATCCGATGGCATAGATAGGCCGTGGGCTTGTGTTGAAGTTCCAGTTGGACTGGGATCTCAGGGCTCGCTCAGGGCCGGCGGGAGTTGTTGACATCCAAGGCCGGCCATTCCACCCGTTCCACCTGTGGCCGAAAGCCCAACCAAGGGCTGGCCAACTGGGCAAACCGCTCCGGATCCCCACTCACGTAGAAGCGGTGAGGTTCTGCCTGGGGCACAGTTGAGGGTCGGCGCAGGCCCCAGAGGCTGAGTTCGCGGGCCAGGGATCCCACCAGTGCCACGCCGGGATCCACCCGTCTGACCGAAGAGGGCAGCAAGGACTTCAGGAGAGGATCCAGCAGTGGGTAGTGGGTGCAGCCGTAGACAAGGGTGTCGATCCCCCGCTGCAGGAGCGGCTGCAAGTAGCGTTCGGCGGCTTGGCGCAGCTCGGGGCCGTCCGACTGGCCGGCTTCGATGAGGGGGACGAACTCCGGGCAGGCCTGCTCCCAGCACTGGACAGTCTGGGGAGAGCGCTTGGGATCCAGGGCGCTGTACTCTTGAATAGCCTTGGAGTAGGCGCGGCTTTTGACCGTGGCCGCCGTGGCAATGACCCCAATGCGGGATCCCTGGGCCAAGGCTGCCTGGGCGCCGGGCAGGATGAGGCCAAGGATGGGCAGGGCAAACTCCCGCTGCACTTGCTCCAAAGCCAGCGCCGAGCTGGTGTTGCAGGCCATCACCACCACTTTCACCGGCTGCGCCTGCATCCAGCGGAGGATCTGCCGCACAAAGGTCAAGATCTCCTCCGGGGAACGATCCCCGTAGGGCAGCCGGGCCGTGTCGGCAAAGTAGAGAAGGCGTTCCTGGGGCAAGCGACGGCGCAAGGCCCGCCAAACTGTCAACCCGCCCAAGCCACTGTCAAACACCCCAATTGGCCAACTGGGATCCGGATCTGAGCCCCACTCCCAACGCATGCTCCCTTCTCCTCAACACCTTGGCTGAAGCTGCTGTATCCTAGCCTGCCCTTTCTAGCGCTTGCGCAAGAAGGTCTCGATGCCATCGGCAATGGCCCGCGCCAAGATGGCCTGGTATTCGGGGGCAGCCAGTTTCCGCCCCTCAGTGGGGTTGGTAACATACCCCAGCTCCAGCAGCACTGAGGGCATGCCCACGGGCGTTTCCCGCACCACAAAAAAGCGGGCCCGCCTCACCCCCCGATCTGCAGCACCGGTGGCTTGCACCAGGCTGCGGTGCAGGATGGTGGCCAGCTCGGCGCTGTCGGGCCGCAGGTAATAGGTCTCGATGCCGTGAACACTGGAGCGCTCCAGAGCATTGGCGTGGATGCTCACCAGCAGAGTGGCGTTGGCCTGCACGGCCCTATCCACCCGCGGCTGCAGCAACACCTCGCGGTCATCGGTGCGCGTCATCACCACCGTATACCCCCGCTCCTGCAACAATTGCCGAACCTGGTGGGAAACGGAGAGCACAATGTCTTTTTCCTGGATCCCACCTACCCCGATGGCACCGGGATCCCGTCCGCCGTGTCCCGGATCGATGGCGATGACCGTCCGGCCCAGGGGGGGAGGAGGGGAAGCTTGGGCAGGCGCCGGCGGCTGAGGGGTGGGCGGCGGTGCGTTGAGAGGCCGCAGCTCCAGGGTGATGCGTCGGGATCCCTGGCCAGGGTTGGGCTCAAAGACATTGAACTCTTCGGCAGGTTGCACCAGAATGCTGACCGTGCGGGCATCTTCCTGCACAAAGCGGATCCGCTGCACCGGTCCCCCGACCGGCAAGCCGGGATCCGGCAAGGACTCGGGCAGGCGTGCCGGGGCCACGTTGATGCGGTAGCCACCGCTTTCGGGATCCCAGCCGGCCCGGTAGAACATGAACCCATCGGCGCTAATGATGAGCTGATTCCCCCGCAGCTCCACAGAGCGTAAGGTAGCCAGCGGCCCTTGGGCCTCGGTTGGGCTGACATCAGGCAGAAGGCTGGCCTGGGCAGCACCGCCAGCAGGCTGGATCCAGATTCCTCCCTGCTGCGGGTCGTAGCGGGCCTCCCAATCCCCACTGGAAGGATCCACATCCAACACCACGCGGGCAATGGTGGGCTCGAATTGCCCCACCCGCAGCCGCAAAACCCCCAGGCGGTTGACAGTATAGATCCGCTGGGTGAGGGCAGGGCTAAGGGTGGTGTTGAGAAAATCCACCACCACCCGATCCGGATCCAGGATGCGCCGCACCGTGGTGGAAGGGCTGCCCTGGGTGCGGATGAAGAAGCCTTCCGCCTGAGGGGAGATGGCCAAGATCTGATGGCCGGAACGGGCAGGTGGGGGAGGTAGCCCGGCATCGGGGCGGCGGGGCAGCGGTGGGGACGGTGAGATGGGATCCCTGGGGCCAGGCACCGAGGGAAAAAGCGGTGCGGTGGGCGAGGGTTGGCCAGCCTGAAGGAATTGGACAGCCCAGCGGGAGGGGCTGGCAGTGAGCAGTTGCAGTTGGTCGAGGCTAAGGGGCTGATCCGGCTGCAGGTGCAGCACAAAGCGAGTGATGGTTGGGGTGAGCTGCCTGATCTCCAACGAAGTAACCCGTCCTGGAAAGGTCTGGGTTTGGGGCTCCCGTCCAAAAAGGGTGTTGGGAAAATCCAGCACTACCCTAGGAGGGTTTTGCAGCACAAACACAAAAGGCCGCACCTCTCCCTCGGTGTTGACCTCTAGCCACCCCCGCTGTGGGTCGTAGTGCCAACGGTCAATGCGAGACAGACCAGGAACAGGGGTTGGCTGCGCTTGAACAGGCAAGGGGGAAAACAAACCTGCCCCGGCTAAAGCCAGTAGCAGCGTCGCTCCCCACAGGGCGCTCTGCCTAGACGGTTTGGGATCCCGTCTTCTCCCCAGCTTGCCCAATTCCCGCATGATCCTCCATCCACTCCAGCACACCTGCTGCCCTCAACTATACCAACCTCCCCCAGCAGCGACCCGAGAAGGAGCGCAATTTCGCCGGTGCTTGCCAGGCTGGGGATAATGGGTAAGGATCCTCGTCCTGCCGCCGCCTTGCTCTGGGAAGTAACTGGCAATGCCCGCCTTCCCCGATCCCCTCGCCCTGGCCCGCGCTGGGAACGGCCAAGCAATTGTGCGAGTTGTTCGGCTGGAGCTGCTGCGACGGGGCTGGCCTGCGCAAGTACATTTTGCTGACAACACCCTGCACATCCACCTGCTGGGATCCCTGCCCCAAGGCCTCTCGCCGCCAGGGGTTGCGGCTCAACTGTTTTTAATGGTGAAGCAACTGCGGATTCCACGCCTCGAGCAATTGGAAATCCGCGCTTTCCGCGGCTCCCAGTTGCTTTGGCAGCGCAGCCTGCGCCTAGGATCCCAGTCGCGTTGGGATCGCTTTTCTTTTGATAGCTGGACAGTCAACCTCTGGGCCTATCCGGCTGCAGTGGTGGTGGCCCTGCTGGTAAACAACATTGCGCTATTGCAGGTGCTACATCTCCCTTGGCACATTTGGATTCACGAGCTGGGCCATGCCACAATTGCCTGGTGGAGTGGGCATCGCGCTTTGCCCTTACCGTTTGGCTGGACCAGCATCAGTTCCCAAAGGGATCCCTTTGTGTACTTTGGGATCCTCTTTTTATTGGCTTTGCTCTTCAAGTCGGCTCGCGAGGAGCGGATCCGATGGCTGCAGCCATTGGCTATTGTTCTTGCTCTGCTGCAGTTTTATATGACCTGGCTCATGCCCAATCGCACCAAAGAAATGCTCATTACCTTTGGCGGTGTAGGCGGTGAGTTTTACATCAGCACCTTCTTAATAGCCTGCTTTTATCTTCGCTTGCCAGACCGCTGGCGGTGGGACTTTTGGCGATTCGTCGTTCTGGGAGTTGCAGCCAGCAGCCTCTGGAGAAGCTTTTGGCAATGGCATAGAATTCAAAAAGGGCTAGCTTCAATTCCGTGGGGAACTCTGCTGGGTGGCCAAGGGGATGCTGGTGGGGATATGAACCGCTTGGTTGATGATTTTGGCTGGAGTGCCGACCAAATTATCCAGACCTACAAATGGTTAGGGAACTTGTGCGTTTTGTTGATATTGTGCTTGTATGTCATATTTTTATTGCAAATGAACGATGAGATTTGGCTAAACCTACAAGCAAGGCTCATCCTCTGGGCTGATGCTCTTTTTAGGCGAAGCAAACGCCACTGAGGTAAGGCGGAGCAGGCCCCTACCGGCAGCTTCGCGTTCTAGGTTAGAATCTCAGACAATTAAGATGGCTGGGGAGGACACCAGAAAAGATTGCGGCTGGAAACTCCCAGAGAATGGAGGATCTCCCTCATGATCCCTGTGCAGTACTGCCAATGCTCGGGATCCGCACACATGCGGTCGGGGTTGAACTCCATATCGCAGTGGATGACATTGGGGATCCCGGCAAACTCATCCGAAGACTGGGGGGAAATGATGAGGAGCAGAAAGGGTTTGCCCTTGCGCTTGGCCGACAATTTATCCATCAAGTCGATCACTGCGCCCCGCTGACAGCCGCCTGTGCGCACAAACAAGATCTGGTCTGCCTTTTCCAAAACATGTAGAAAACGCTTGGCACGGGCTGTGTAGCGGGTTCGCATCCGCTCGTAGATGGGGCTCATGTCCCACAAGGGATCTTCCCCTTCTTCCAGCTCATGGCCAAAAGATAGGCTTGTCCACTTGCTGTGATAAATGCGGCGATCTGCAGGGCTGTAGCGCAAGTATTGGGGATCCCACATGCCCTGAAAATCGTGGTGGATCATATCGGCCACATCCGCTAGGTTGCTGGTGCGGGTCAAATCAAAAGGAAATGCAGGCCCGTCGTATTCCAGCTTGTAGAGCAGCATTCGCACTGCACAGCGATCCCCCAGGGGAACAACAGCAACGCGATGAATATCAGATAAGGCGCATGTGTATTCCAATAGCATGACCGAGTTGGGAGCGGCCTTGACCCGGCTTTCCAACCCCCCTTCTCCAATCATCAACGTGCGGAAAGGAGCATCGCGATAGAGGGGATCCTCATAAACCCCTGATGGCAAAGCTTTGAGGGCAGCCCGCACTTCCTTCCACATGGGGTGGATGTTGTACTCGTGATTGCTCCGATTGATCACGCACAGGCGAGGCCTGGGATCAGAAGAGCCTTTTGAAGATCCACTGAGCTTGAGAAGGGTCAACGATCCATCCTCGAAGATCGTTTCTACTGCTTCTGCGGAAAAGAACTGAGCTATTGGGGAGAAGATGAGGTCGGCATCTGCAGGAATGGAGAGGGTGGTTTGAACCGAACTGTCCTCTTGTATGGAAAGTAAATGTAGGGTCTTGTCTCCTATCCTTGCATCGCTTCTGCCAATATACAGTCCCGGCTGCAGGCGTGATTTTTGGAAAGCAGTCTGCAAAGATTGCCAAGTTGGCGCAAGGGTATAAGGGTAGGGGGTTATATTCACGATGCGAAATTGATCTCTGCCTATTTCTGCAGCTACCCAAAAGCCATTGCCGTCTTCAAAAATGATTCGTTCTGCAGTGGATTGAGCCAGCTTTCCACGAGCCGACAGAACTTGGCCGGGCTCCAAGAGCGAGAGATCGATGGCCTCAAACATAACCCGATGCCCCCTGGAATTGGGGTGAGCGGGGTCAAAAGCAAGGTCTGGTTTCCAGCGGCCCTGACCATCGTCTAGGATGGGCAGCCAATTGAACACAGGGCATCCCCAACCGAGCATCTTTTGCTGAGTTTCCTGCAGAAGCAGATGCTGTTCTGGACCATAGTCGCCGTGAGGATAGACCCCTGCCAAGATGGGCAAAGCGCCTATATTTTGAATCTTCTCAATCAGGCGTCGCAGGCCGTTTTCAAACCGCCTTTGGACGGCACGTCGATGCTCCGGCAGAGCCGTGGCCAAGCCCTCATTTCCCAACGACAAGGCCACAATTACCACGTCCGGTTGTTCGGGAACGACAACTTGATCAAACCGTGCCAGCGTTCGGCTGACCGTAGCCCCCAATTCCGAGAGATTACGCACCCGATGGCCGTAGCGCTCCCGCAAGGCTTTCTGCAACAGCCAGGCCCAACCTCGCAATAGCCAGGCGCTGCACCCCAGGGCAACGGAGCTACCCAAAACAACTATCTTCAGTCCCGGCAAATCTTCAGGCTCAGGCTCAAGAATAGGGGTGGCAAAATAGCCGTAAGGACAGGAAGGGATCCGGCCAAACTCGCCATCTTCCACGATCAAAACTGATGGCAAAGGCTGAGGCTCAAGCGGCACCCAGCGATTCCTATCGGCAGCTTCCCAAATAACTTCGCCATCGGCCTGAACGCGCAGATATCGGTACTCCACTCGAGGGGTCTCTTGAGGCCACTCCCCGGAGGATAGGGGGCCAGAAGTGCCATCTGCCGGGCCTAATGGCAACTCCACCCACCAGAGCGGATAACAAGCGGGATCCGTCTGCAGCCAAACACAGCGGCTCGGATCCCACGCACCCAAGCGAGGGCTGGATCCCACCAGGGCAATTCGATCACCGGGCTGAGTGGTGGCGCGAACTTGGAAACGATACATTTTTTTGGAAGTTTTTGGAGGAGGGGGAGAGGAACTTCTCCGGACTTGCCGGTAAACAGACATACTCAAGCAGTCGGCTTACTACCCTGCCGGCAACTTGCAAGAGAAAGCAGAGGCTGGGATCCAGTTCCGCCTCATCTATCTTAGTCCTGACTTTGCTTTTAAAGAGAAATTCTGAAATCCGGAAACAGAAAATGACGGAAAGTCAGAAAAGGAGCCTCAGCTCAAAAGTAAGGCTATTAAGCCAGGATGTTTGCAGTAAAGAGTAGACTGAACTTTAGCCTGAATTTAACATACTGTCCAAGAATTGTCTGTTTTCTAGAGCACCTTTAGACAGTTTCTGGAGTGCAAGTTTCCAATCGTCGCTGGGGCAAAATCACCTCAAAGGTGGATCCCTGCCCCACCTTGCTCTCAACCCGCACCTGTCCCCGGTGCTGCTCGGTAATGCTTTTGACAATGGCCAGCCCCAAACCTGAGCCCGACCGCCGATTGGGATCCCCGCTGCGGGCCGGATCCACCCGGTAGAAACGGTCGAACAGGTGGGGCAGTGCCTGGGGTGGGATCCCCGGCCCGGTATCTTGCACCTGCAGCACCAGTTCTGGGGATCCGGAGCGCAGCCGCTGTTTTAGCCGCACCTGCACCTCGCCGCCGGGGGGGGTGTGGAGAAGGGCGTTTTCGATTAGGTTGGTGAACAGGCGGGCCAGTTGCTCTTCATCTCCCCAAAAGGCAAAGGGATCCCCTCCCGTCTCCTCTGGGGGGGCGGCCATATCCAGCTTTAGACGGATCCCTTTCTGGTTGGCCAAGCCCTGCAACTCTTCCACCACCTGCAGCAGCAGAGCATCCAGGGCACAGCAGCGGGGCTGGAAAGGCACCATGCCGCTGTCGTGGCGGGCCAGAAACAGCAGGTCGTCCACCAGCCGGCCCAGCCGCAGGCACAGCCGCTCCACCATCTGCCAGCGCTGGCGGGTGTCGGCATCCAATTGGGAGTCTGCCAAAGCCACCTGTACCGTGGTCTGGATGCTGGCCAAGGGGCTGCGCAGCTCGTGGGAGGCATCGGCGGTAAATTGCTTGAGCTGCTGGTAAGACTGGCGGATGGGCTGCATGGCCAAACCGGAGAGCAGCCAGCCGATTCCTCCTACACAGGCCAAACTGGCCGCTACCCAGAGGCTGAGATCCCGAATGAGCTGGCGTGTCGGCTTGCTCACCTCAAACCAGGGGTGGCTGACCCGCAAATACCCCAGCAGCTTCCCACTGGCCAGGATCGGCTCGGTGAACTGGCGCAGCCAATACCCAGGTGCGATGCGGGCGGTGTGCAGGGATCCCTCCGTCAGCAGGGGGGCAGGGATGCCGCCGGGCACGGTGGACCAGATGAGGGATCCCTGGGGATCAAACCACTCCAGGTCGATGTGGTCGTCTGCTAGGGTGCTGGGATCATCCCGAAAGCTGGCTTCCAAGCTGTGGCGGGCCTGCTGCGGGTCCAAGAGGCTCTCGTCCACCACCAGGGAGCGCTCGACAATTTCCACCACATGGCCCAGCGTGTCGTCCACCCGCTCAATCAGGGTTGACTGCACATACCAGTAGAAGCTGCCGGCAAACAGCAACAAAAACACCCCCGTTACCACCGTGTACCAGAGGGCCAGCCACCGCCGCGTTGCCTGGAACATGGGGTTGCATGGGAAGGGGAGAGGTTAGCTGTGGACACGAGGCTCGGGGTGAAGGGTGGAGAGGATCTCGGCTTCCACCTGCAGCAAAGCGTCCAGCCGCTCCTGCACCGGCTCGGCGGGGAACTGTTCTAGCGCCAGATCCAAATACAACTGCCAGTGCCGCTCTTCAGCCGCCGCCAGCCAGAGGTAAAACTGCCGCAGCTCCGGGTCGGGGACGTGGATCCCCAGCAGGCCTAGGCGTTCGTGGCTGCGGGCCTCGATGATGGCGGCCACTAGCAGTGCATCCAAGAGATGCTCCGGCTCGGAGCGGCGTAGGTGCTGGTTGAGGCGGCTGGCATAGGGAGCAGCCGAGAGGGGCCTGATCGGGATCCCCAGCCGTTGCAGGTGCCGGTGAACCCGCTCAAAGTGCTGCAGCTCCTCCCGCGCCAGTGGTGAAAGGGCTTCCACCAGCCGCCCGTTGGCCGGGTAGCGAAACAGCAAACTGAGGGCATTGCCCGCTGCTTTCTTCTCGCAGTTGGCGTGATCTAGCAAGATCAGGTCGAGGTGGCGAATGGCCTGCTCGATCCAGGCCGCGGAAGTTGGCGAGGCCAGTTGTAGCGTCGGCACAGGGTCAGAAGAGGTTGCAGGGATCAACAGCTTCCAAGTTGACCCATCCCGCCCGCTGCGGGAGCAGGGAACGGAACTGGGTCAATCGGATCTTAGCCTTGCCAGCGTACCCCTTTCTGCTAACTCCTAGATCCCGTCTGATGCTCTGGCAGCAGTTGTCCTTATCCCCGGCCCCTCTCCCTGAGGGAGTCAGCCCAAGCGCTCCGCGCCGCTCACGCGACCACCCCCAGCCCCTCTC
>NZ_JANSJA010000257.1:0-26880 GCF_047462335.1 Synechococcus sp. H60.1 | reverse complement strand
GAGAAACAAGCCTTCCTGGAGCGATGGCGCGATATTCTGGCCCCCTATTCTCTGGGCTATCGCCTTCGGCTGTTGTCGCAATTGGTGCGGCGGAAATTTCAGGCCTACCTCGAGCCCTTCGGCCTGAGCACCTCCCAGGGGGTGGTGCTTTGCTGCCTCTGGAAAGAAGACGGGATCCCCACCTCCACCATCTGGGAGCGCCTGCAGCAGTTGGGGGGCACCATAACCGGTGTCTTGGACGGCATGGAGGAACGGGAGCTGATCCGGCGGCAGCGGGACCCCAAGGATCGGCGGATCTGGCGGGTTCACCTCACCCCTGCCGGAGAGAAGTTGAAAGAAATTTTACCCCCTCTCACTGGGGAGTTGCGGGAGCAAACCTACGGCTGTCTCAGTCTAGAAGAACGGGCAACCCTGTCGCGGCTGGTGGATCGCCTGATTGCCCACTTGTCGGAGGAGTCGGATGCCACGGTGGTGGCAGAGCCGAACCATAGCTTGTCCTAGTGTTTACCCAATCCCTATCCTTAGCTATGGGTTGATGGTTGAGCTGATGGGGATCCCTGCAGTGTTGCTCCTGGATTGTTCTCCCTCAAGTCTTTCCCCGGCTGAGGCGCGGGAGAAATTGCTGTATCTGCTGGCCCAACTGGCCTACCGCGAGGGATCCTTTACCCTCACCTCCGGGCAGCAGAGCTCCTACTACATTAACTGCAAGCCAGTTACCCTCCACCCCCAGGGAGCCTACCTGGTGGGATCCCTGCTGCATCGGCTACTGCCCCCTGAGACCGAGGCAGTTGCCGGCATGACCTTGGGAGCGGATCCCTTGGTCACGGCGGTGGGTTTGGCGTCTCTGCAGGCTGAGCCGTCCAACCTGGCAGCCCTGATTGTCCGCAAAGAGCCCAAGGGACATGGCACACAAGCTTGGATCGAAGGGCCGGAACTGCCGGCGGGCAGCCGGATTTGGATCTTGGAAGATGTGGTCACCACTGGCGGCTCCGCCCTCAAAGCTGTAGAGCGGGTGCGGGCAGCGGGCTATCGGGCAGAAGGGATCCTGGCTTTGGTGGATCGACTGGAAGGGGCAGAGGCCCGTTACCGCGAAGTAGGGATCCCTTTTCGCCGCCTGTTTACCCTCGAAGAGGTGCAGGCTTGCCACCGGGCTGTCTGCCAAGGTTGGAGGAGCTAGCTTGGAGGGATTCTGTCTCCTCTGGAGCTGTCCATCCAACTGCAAAAGTGACAGCATAGGCGGTGGAATACTTGGTTGGGCAAAAGGGCATAGCCATGCGCATGGGCAGACTCAGTGGGATCCTCCTCCATCCAACCTCTTTGCCAGGGCCATTTGGCATCGGCGACCTGGGGCCGGCTGCTTACCGGTTTGTGGATTTTTTGGTGGAGAGCGGCCAGCGCCTCTGGCAGGTGCTGCCTCTGGGGCCCACCGGCTGGGGCAACTCCCCCTACATGAGCTTTTCCGCCATTGCCGGCAACCCGCTGCTGATTAGCCCAGAGCTGCTGGTCAAAGCCGGTTGGCTGGAACCCAACGGCTGGCAGGATCTGCCCCAATGGCCGACCATCCAGGCGGGGAATGGCGAGCGGGTGGACTACGAAGCCGTGATCCCCTTCAAGCTGGGCTTGTTGCGCCGCGCCTGGGCCACTTTCAAAGACAAGGCCACCGCCGCCGACTGGGAAGCCTTTCAAGCCTACTGTGCTGCCGAGGCCGACTGGCTGCCGGACTACGCTCTATTCATGGCCCTCAAAGAGGTGTATGGTGACCAGGAGTGGACCCAATGGGATCCGGCCCTGGCACAACGGGATCCCCTGGCTTTGCAAGAGGCCCGCGACCGCTATGCCGATGCCATTACCCAACAGATGTTTTGGCAATACCTATTTGCCCAACAGTGGGGATCTCTGCGGGAGTATGCCCATCGGCATCGGGTGCGGCTGATCGGCGACTTGCCCATCTATGTCGCCCCCAACAGTGCCGATGTGTGGGCCAACCGCGAGCTGTTTCACCTGGATGAGCAGGGACGGCCCCTGCAGGTAGCCGGCGTGCCCCCCGACTATTTCAGCCCCACTGGGCAGCGCTGGGGTAACCCTCTCTACAACTGGGAGGTGCTCAAGGCTCGCGGCTACGACTGGTGGATCCGGCGCATCCAGGCCATTCTCAAGCAGGTGGACTGCGTCCGCATCGACCACTTCCGGGGCTTCGAGAGCTACTGGGCCATCCCTGGCGAGGCGGAAACAGCAGTAGAAGGCGAGTGGCAGAAAGGGCCGGGGGCTGACTTCTTTCAGGCGTTGGCCGACCGGCTGGGGGAAATTCCGGTGATTGCCGAAGACCTGGGGGACATCACACCGGAAGTGTTGCAACTGCGGGATCAATTTGGCTTGCCCGGCATGAAAGTGCTGCTCTTTGCCTTTGGCTCGGGGCCCGATAACCCCTATTTGCCCCATAGTTATGAGCGCAACTTCGTCGTCTATACCGGCACCCACGACAACAACACCGTGGTGGGCTGGTTTCATGACCCAGAACGCCCGGAGTGGGAAAAACAAAATCTGTTGCGCTACCTGGGCTGTCAGGGATCTGACGGCATCCACTGGGATCTGATTCGCCTGGCCCTGGCTTCCGTGGCCGACCTGGCCATCATTCCCCTGCAAGATGTGATGGGCCTGGGGGCAGAGGCGCGCATGAACTTCCCCGGCAGGGCCGAGAACAACTGGGCCTGGCGCTACCGCGAGGAGATGCTGCGGCCGGAGCTGGCCCAGCGGCTGGCGGAGCTGAGCGTCACCTACGGGCGCATCTCCCCGCAAGACTTTGAGCAGCGGCGGGCGGCCTTGGCCCAAGAGCGGGCGGCTACGGCAGCCTCAAGCCCTGCCTAGTTTGCCGAAAGATAAAGGAGCAATTCTCAGCTAGATTCCATCCCACCCGCGCTAGTCCAGCGCTCGCGCCTGGGCCAGGAACTCCGCCACCGTCAGGGATCCCAGGTCTTGGCCGTGGCGCTGGCGCACGCTGACTGTGCCGGTTGCCTGTTCTTTTTCTCCCACAATGAGCATGAAGGGGATCCTGGCCTTCTCGGCGTTGCGGATCTTTTTGGGCAGGCGGTCGCTGTCGGCATCGATGTGGACGCGGATCCCCTGTTCCCGCAGGTGATCCCGCACCTGGGTGGCATAGCCCAGGTATTGGTCGGAAACGGGCAAAATGCGCACCTGTTCTGGCGCTAGCCAGAAGGGAAAATCCCCCGCGTATTCTTCAATGAGGATTCCAATGAGCCGCTCCAGCGAGCCAAAGGGAGCGCGGTGGATCATCACCGGCCGCTGCCGGGATCCGTCTTCGGCTACATAGTACAAATCAAAGCGCTGCGGGTTTTGATAATCCACCTGCACCGTGCCCAACTGCCACTCCCGATCCAGCGCGTCGCGGAAAATAAAGTCCAGCTTTGGCCCGTAGAAAGCCGCCTCCCCAATCCCTTCAAAATGCGGCATTGATAGCTTCTCCACCGCTCGCCGAATGGCATTTTCGGCCATGTCCCACTCTTCCGGGGATCCCAGATATTTATCGGATTTGGGATCGCGGAAACTGAGGCGGGCGCGAAAATCTTTGAGTTTGAGCTTCTCGAAAACGACCAGAATGAGATCGACAACCTTGAGAAACTCTTCTTCCAACTGATCGGTGCGGACAAACAAATGGGCGTCGTCCACTGTGAAGCCGCGAACGCGGGTCAAGCCTCCCAATTCCCCCGATTGTTCGTAGCGATAGACGGTGCCGAATTCGGCATAGCGCAGCGGCAAATCGCGGTAGGAGCGCAGCTCCGATTTATAGATTTGGATGTGAAAAGGGCAGTTCATCGGCTTCATGACAAAGCCCTGCTCTGCCGCCCGCGCCTGCTCATTCTCCGCCATCATAGGGAACATGTCTTCCCGATACTTTTGCCAGTGGCCGGAGATCTTGAACAGATCCACGCGGGCGATGTGGGGCGTCACCACCGGCAGATAGCCCCGCTTGAGCTGCTCCTGCTTGAGAAAATCCTCCAGCACCCAGCGCAGAGTAGTTCCTTTGGGGGTCCAAAGGGGCAGGCCCGGCCCCACCTCGTCGGAAAAGATGAAAAGGCCCAGCTCCTTGCCCAGCTTGCGGTGATCCCGCCGTTTGGCCTCTTCCAGCCGCCGCTTGTATTCCTTCAGCTCCTCCGGCGTCTCCCAGGCGGTGCCGTAGATGCGTTGGAGCTGCGGCTTGGTCTCATCCCCCCGCCAATAGGCGCCGGCCACGCTGAGCAGGTCAAAAGCTTTGGGGTTGATCTCCTTAGTGTTTTCCACGTGGGGGCCGGCACAGAGATCCCACCACTCGTCCCCCAGATGATAAATGGTGATCGGCTCGCCTTCGGGGATGCTGTCTAGGATCTCCAACTTGTAAGGCTCGCCGAGGGCTTCAATGCGGCGTCTGGCTTCTTCCCGGCTCACCTCCTCACGGATCACCGGCAAGCCTTTCTTGATGATGGCCTGCATCTCTTTTTTGATGCGCTCCAGATCTTCCGGGGTGAAGGGCTGGGGATGGTCAAAGTCGTAGTAGAAGCCGTAGTCGGTCGTCGGGCCGATGGTTACCTTTGCCTTGGGAAATAGCCTTTGCACCGCCATGGCCATCACATGGGAGGTGGTATGGCGAATGCGCTCCAGCTTGGGAGATTCGTGGGTACGCAGCAGCTTGAGAGGGCTGTTGGCCTGCTGAGGCGACGCGGCTGGTTGAGACATCGGAACCCGCTTAACGACAAAAAAACGACTATCCGTGTCCCTATCTTAGGCTGAGCCCAGGGCAGACGGGATCCCAGGCGGGGGGAATTGCCCCCTTGAACCTCAGTCCACAACCCGGCCAGGAAAAAGGGGGGAAAGCACACAGTATTCTAGAAGTGTGGCAACCCCTTCGATTCATGGTCTCTTCGCTCGCCAACCTTGCCGAACGCTCTGCCGCCGCCTCCGAAGCGAAACCGGTCTCCTCTTCTGAATCTGGAGTTGCTCCGGTTATCGCCGCCATCGATGTGGGCAGCAACTCCCTGCACATGGTGGTGGTGCGCATCAACCCCCACATCCCCAGCTTCACCATCATCTCCCGCGAAAAAGCCACCGTCCGCCTGGGAGAGTTTTGCAGCCAAACGGGCGCCCTGACGCCTGCCGCCATGGAACGGGCGCAGGTGGCCCTGGAGCGGTTTTGCCGCATTGCCGAAAGCTTTCAGGTGCAGGACATTGTTGCGGTGGCTACTAGCGCCGTGCGCGAAGCCCCCAACGGGCTGGAATTTTTAAAGCGGATAGAACAGGAGCTGAGCCTGCGGGTAGAGCTGATCTCAGGCCAGGAGGAAGCCCGCCGCATCTACCTAGGTGTGCTCTCGGCCATGGAGTTCCACAACCGGCTGCACGCGGTGGTGGATATCGGCGGCGGCTCCACCGAGCTGATTCTGGGCAACGGCCAAGAGCCGGAGTTCCTGCGCAGCATCAAGGTGGGAGCGGTGCGCCTGACCCAAGCGTTTTTGCGCCACGACCCACCCACCCCTGCCGAGCTGCAGGCCCTGCGACAACACATCCGCGGCATGCTGGAAGCTCCCATCGAGCAGATGAGGCGCATCGTTGCTGCTTCCCAACAGCCGGGATCCCTGACCTTGGTGGGCACCTCCGGCACCATCGAGTGCCTGGCCCAGTTGGATGCCCGCCGCCGCTTGGGTGCTCCCCCCACTCGCCTGCAGGGGTATGAGTTCAGCCTGGAAGCCCTGCGGGGCTATGTCAAAGAGCTGCGCTCTCTCACGGTAGCCGAGCGGCAAAAGCTGCCCGGTCTGGGAGAAAGACGCGGGGAGATCATCCTGGCCGGGGCGGTCATTTTGGAGGAGGTGATGAGCCTGCTGGGGGTGGAGCGGATCCAGTTTTGCGAGCGGGCGCTGCGGGAAGGGCTGATCGTAGATTGGATGATCGGCCAGGGGCTCATTGAAGATCGGCTGCGCTACCACAGCTCGGTGCGGCGGCGCAGCGTCCTCAAGTTGGCGGAAAAATACCAGGTGGAGATCCCCTATGCCGAGCGGGTGGCGGAGTTTGCCCTCAGCCTTTTCGATCAAACCCGCGGCATCCTGCACTCCTGGGGATCCCGGGAGCGGGCTCTTCTCTGGGCGGCCGCCATGCTGCACAACTGCGGCCACTTCATCAGCCATGCCGCCCACCACAAGCACTCCTACTATCTGATCCGCCACGGGGAGCTGTTGGGCTTTAACGAAGAAGAGGTGGAGGTGATCGCCAACCTGGCCCGCTACCACCGCAAGTCGCCCCCCAAGAAGAAGCACGAGAACTTCCAGCGCCTCAGCGACGAGCGAGATCGCCAAGTGGTGCTGGAACTTAGCCCCTTGTTGCGCATAGCCTGTGCTCTGGATCGCCGCCGCCTGCAGGCCATCCAAGCGGTGCACTGCCGCTTTCAGCTTCTGGGAGAAGGCCCCCGCCAGATGGAGCTGATTTTGGATCCCAGGCATCCCAACGACGACTGTGCCCTGGAGCTGTGGAGCTTGAACGAGAAGAAAAAGGCCTTCGAGCAACAGTTCAAGCTGCAGGTGATTCCCAAATTATCCACCCAGATCCAGCGCAGCGCGGATCCCTTTGAGGCAGCCGTCTAGCCAAGGGGCATATAGTCGTTTCAAACAAGACGAAGACACTTTGCCGCCGCCCCCCTCTACCCTCACCCCCGGCCCCTCTCCCTGAGGGAGTCAGCCCAAGCGCTCCGCGCCGCTAACGCGACCACCCCCGGCCCCTCTCCCTCAGGGAGAGGGGAGTTAGGGATAGTGCTCCGCGCCGCCGGCGCGTTCGCGACAGCATTGCGTAGTAATGACGACGCGGAGAAATGTTTTATTACCATTTGAGATGGCTATAACTACCAGTCTGCCGGTGATCGCCAATAGCTGGGCAATCGGATCGTACGCCTTTAACTACAGCTTGCGCCAGCGGGATAAAGTTTTCACGATGCTGCGCGGCAAGTTTTGCTCAGGGAGCGATGGTGATTGGCGAGGGGCTGGTTTGGGTGGCTCTTTGCCCGCCCCGCTCCAGGATCACCTCAATGAGGCCGTTGTTGACCGGCTGCATGTTGAAGGGCAGTTGTTGCTGGGTTTCATAGAGTCCGGGCGCCACCTCCCGCATCTCCACCTCTGGCGTCACCCCGACGATGCGAAAAGCTGCCCGCCCCCCCGGATCCCCTCGCATCGTCACTTTGAGGATCTCGCCCATGCGCAGGCTGGTGCTGTTGGTGGTAATGCTAAAAATCTGAGGCGGCCCAGCAGCGACAGGCCGAGAAGCTGGCTGAATGGTGGAGCGAGTTCCCTTGGATCCATCGATTGCAAAAGGGAAGATCTCGCGGTACTCCTGGCTGAGGCCGTCTTTGCTGAGCACAATTCGCAAAACAGGGTTGCTGGCTTGGTGGGTGGGGGCCACCACGTAGGTGCCCTCGTAGTGGTTGGGTCGCACCTCCCGCATCGGCTGGTTGAGGGCCAGATTCCCCAAATCAAACTGGGCGATCCCTCCCGAGTCCCCCCAGATGGCAATGGTGAGGATATCCCCTTCCACCAGGTCGCGCTGGGGATCCAGGCGAATCGCCGCAATGCGCGGATAGCGGTTGCCGGCTGCGGCCAGAGGGGCGGGGGTGGCTGGCTGCGGCAGAGGGGCGGGGGGAGGAAACACCGGTTCCACCGGCGGGGGGGCGACATTGCCCAGGGCCAGTTGAGGGAGCCGCCGCTGAACGCGGGTGCTGACTCCATTAAGGCTCAGTTGGATGCGGATATCGGGGCCGAAGGCGCTGTCTTGAGGGCCAAGGGTGTAAACGGCGCGGTAATAGCCGGGCTGCACTTCTTCCATGGGCAAACCCCGCACCAGGTCGCCAATATCCACCGTGGCCCTGCCGTTGGGAGTACCCTGCGCCTCAACGGTCAAGGTTTTCCCTGCCGGCACCACTCCCGACTCAGGGATAACCCGCGTTTGCAAGATTTCGGGTTGGATGGTCTCGGCCACCGCAGCGGGAGAAGGCCGCAACTGCACCACCGGAGGCGGCAAGGGTGGAAGCTGACCGCGATACACCAACGCCTGATGTAACAGCACCGCCCCCTCAGCTCGGCTCAGCACCCGATTGGGCCGCAGCCGGGCGGGATCCGGCACATTCACCAATAGCCCCGCTTTGCCCGCCATGGCCACAAAGGCCCGTCCCACCTCCGGCACCTCAGCAGCATCGCTGTAGAGAGCCATCCATTGCTCTATGGCCTCTGGGCTGGGAGGTGGTAACTGCAATGCCCGCACCAAAATGGCTAGGGCTTCCAGGTGGGTGAGATCTCCTTGCGGACGAAACTCGTTGCCCTCATACAGGCGCATCGCCCCTGCCTGCAGCACCGCCTGGGCCGTCCAATAGTCGGGGGTATTGGGCTCGAGATCGCGAATTTCTTGCACCTGGTTGGGGTTGGGGATGTAGCCGAAAAACTCCGTCAGCCACTGGGCCAATTCTAGGCGGGTGAGAGTGGCCGACAGCGGCTCCTGGGTGAGCACCAGATCGGTCTGGCGCTCCAGCGCCGCCACGTAGGCATCGGCCCAGGCCAGTGAGGCTTGCTGCTCTACTCCTTGGGACCAAGCCGGCAGGCTGACGCTCGACCAGCCTAGCGTCCAACACAAACTCAGAGCTAGGGGCCACGAGCACCGCATAGCTGTTACTCCTGTTCCGTTGACATCCCCCCAGGGTCAGCTTACCTCAAAGTTCCGCCTTGCCCTCAAGCCCTCGATACCAGTTGGGATTGCGCCCTTTGGCAGTGGGATCCCCAACCCCCAGGCGTGCGGGCTCACCCTGGGGATCCCTGGGATTGAACTCAGAGGCTGTTAGGAGATCTGACCTATGCAAGATGGAGTCTGGCTTGCCGGCAAACGGCTTGAGCCATCGTCTTGTAACTTGTAGCTGTGCATGCAAATCCCTATCATTGTGTTATAGACTCAAAGAGCCCTTTTGCCCCTAGTGCAGGGAGGAGTTTCATGGCTGGCAACACTGGAGAGCGACCTTTTGTCGATATTATTACCAGCGTCCGCTACTGGGTTATTCATGCCCTGACCATTCCCGCTTTGTTTTTGGCGGGTTGGCTTTTTGTCAGCACCGGCTTGGCTTATGATATCTTTGGTACTCCACGCCCCAATGAGTATTTCACCGCAGAGCGGCAGGAGTTGCCGATTGTCAGTGACCGCTTCAACGCTCTCGAGCAACTGGAAAAGTTAACTCGCTAGGAAAGAGCAGGGCCAGGCTGGCAACTCTTTAGCTTAATCGGCGGGAAGCCCCACACTGTATTTGTGAACTGTATTTACTCAAAAGCAAATCAGTGTCGGGATAAAGGCTGTTTGTGCTACAATTGAGGAGAACAAGTTAAATCTCTGGAGAGTTTTCCTGACTTGTTCCCGACGCGGGCCGCACGGTGGCACCACGCTAAGACCTCTGTACCAACAAGTCTGTGAAGCATGAAGACCGTGCTCTATCGGTTCGCGCAGTGTGGCGTAAGCCATGCTGTGCTGACTCAACGAAGATGAGGGTCGGGGATCGTTCACCTGTTGCGATTTGTAAATCTATTTTGTGTTCCAAGAGCCAGGATCTGGACTATGGCGACCAAATCTGTAAACAACCCTGATGAGCCCGTTTTTTACCCTGTTTTTACCGTCCGTTGGTTGGCGGTGCATACTTTGGCAATTCCAACCGTTTTCTTTCTGGGAGCTATTGCTGCGATGCAGTTTATTCAACGGTGAACCCCATGGCTGATCAACCCGAAAAGAATCCCAACACCCAACCGGTAGAGCTAAACCGCACTTCCCTATACCTGGGCTTGCTGCTGGTGTTTGTGGTTGGGCTGCTGTTTTCCAGCTACTTTCTCAACTGAGACTTTAATCCATCTCCGGTCTTAAGTTGAGAAAAGCTGCAGGAATCAATTTCTTTTGGAGGCCAGTTGCTATGACTAGTCAGGCAAGGATCCCTCTGTGGATAGTGGCTGTGGTTGTCGGTTTGGGTGTAGTCACGGTGGTTGGGCTTTTCTTCTATGGCTCCTATACCGGTCTTGGAGCCCCCGTGTAGTTTAGAGAAGTAGAGGAGCGCGAGGGGCAGTAATCCACACGACCCCTCGCTCTGTTTCGTTTTAGGGTACGCTTGACACTCCGCCGACTTTAAGTCGGGGGATTCTTACGCAGTCCACAAGCGGACTTGTAAAAGCACTGTCAAGACGCCTCTACACAGTTCCCTAGGGCAAAGCCCTAAGGTTCAGCTTACTTTGCGGAGCAACGCTTTCACGCTATGCACTGGTCGGGTTCGTAGTAGGTGCTTGCTAAGGCCTCCGGCCCGCTGGGGCAAAGGGAGAGCAACTCAAGTTGCTTGCGGGCTTCTCCACCTTCCACTTTAGTGCGGGGCTACCAAGCTATCCCCCTGTGTAGCTCCGGATCGACAAAGCCCCGCAGCGGCTGGGCATACTCCGAGTCGCTCAGGCCCTTAGCTTGCAGCAGCACCCCAAAGCTCCCCAACCCCAGCGGATCCAGCAGAGCGTGAAGGGCATGTCGCCGTCGCAACACCTGGCCCAGATCCCCCCCCTCGTCGCCAACTTGGCTGAGGTCGGCTAGCCTTTTCGCCAATCCCAGGTTTACCAAAAAGTAGCTCTGCTGGGTGAAGCCCAGGCACTTGAGCCCCAGAGATTCCCCCACCTGCTGCAAGGTGGTAAAGTCCACATGGGCAGTGAGATCTTGGGATCCCACCCAGACATAGGGATCCGCGTAGGTGCCGTGTTGGCGGTAGGCCAGGAGCGTGCCCTGGAAGCGCTGGGGGCTGTAGTAGCGCTGGGCGGTGTAGCCGTAGTCAAGGGTGAGCACGTAGCCCCGTCGCAGCTTGCGGGCCAAAAGCTGGAGCCACTCTAGGGCCTTGAGGTTGACCTCGGTTTGGTAGCCGGAGGGGTAAGTGGCAATCGGGATCCCCAGGCGGGCAAAGTAGGTTTCCAGCGCGGGCGTAGAGGGAGCCCCCAACACTTCTCGGAAGCCCCCCTCTTCCCCCTCTGCCCAATCCACGTAGATTTCCCGCAAGGCCCCTGCCTGCACCTGTACCCGATGGACTGGGAAGGCGTCCACCAGCTCATTGGAAAAAAAACAGCCGCTTACCGATCCATCTGGGATCTCGTCCCACTCTAGCCAGCGCACCTTCTCGCCATAGCCGGCCAAGCGCTCTTGCTGCAGCCGCCGCAAAAAAGCAGAGCGCTCGAGGATCCCGTACTCCAGGGCTTGCCAGAAGTCAGGCCAAGTGGAGCCCACATAGGCCAGCCAGTCTTCAGCCAGGCGGCCGCTGCCCGCCCCCATCTCAATCACCGCAAAATGGGGGGGGGATCCCAAAATGTGCCAGAACTGGAAGATCTGCTCAGCCAACAGTTGGGCAAAATCCGCCGCCAAGTGGGGGGAGGTGCGATAGTCATAGCCGAGGGGGAGATGCTCCCGCTCGTAGTAACCCAGCCCTGGCTCGTAGAGGGCCCACTCCATGAACTGGGCAAAGGTCACTGGTCCCCGAGCGCGAATGCGGCTGCCAATCAGCTCTGGCAACCTTCGGTCGGCCTGCGAGGGCAACAAGGGCAAACCCGGATTGCCCAAGCCTAAGTCTTGCCTAGAAGGGCTTACCAATGGGGATAGACTCACTTATTCAAGGGACGACGCCAATTTTGGCGGAACTGGCGGTTGGTCAAGAGCAGCAGCGGCCAGAGGGCCGACACCGCCCACTTTCCAGAGCCTGAGTAGATGCGATCTGCCTTGCGGGCTGAGTACCAAACTCCCCCTGCGTAGATTACCAAGAGTAAAAAAGGCCACATCTCTCTCACGTCCTGCGAACGCTGCTCAGCCGGTTGAGGCATCCCCCCTAGTAGGCGTCCTGCAACTCATAGAAGTCAGGCGTGATATAGTCCTTGCGCAGCGGCCACCCAATCCAGTCTTCCGGCATCAAGATCCGCTTCAAGTTGGGGTGTCCCTCGAAGATGATGCCGTACATGTCATAAGTCTCCCGCTCCTGCCAGTCCGCCGACTTCCAGATCCAGTACACCGAAGGCACCCGCGGATCTTGGCGGGGCAGCTTCACCTGGATCCGCACCTCCTGCGGCCGATCTGCCCCGTCCACCAGCTTGATCAGGTGATAGAGGCTGACCAGAGGTTGCCCCGCCCCCAGGTCGTAGCCGCACTGGCACTCCAGGTAATTGAAGCCATAGGCATAGAGGGCAGTACACACAGGTAAGAGAAAGTCCCGCTCCACCTCCAACAGCTCCACTCCGGCGGCATCTCTACCCAGGTACTGATGGTCAAAGCCATTATCGGCGAGGAACTGGGAGACCGGCCCCCGCTCCAGCGTCGCCAATGGTTCTGTCGGCTCGGCTGTCGAGGACGGCTTTTCCTGGGCTTTGTCCTCTGTCATCTCACATTCCTCCCTGCAGCGCTTTGAGCTGTTGCTCTGCTTGCTTGAAGTCGGCCGTTTGCAGTGCCGGTGGCACCGGCAGGCCAATAGCAGCGGCCAACTCCGGCGGCGGGGCTTGGCGAGTTTCGCTCTCCAAATACTTGCCAGTGATGATCTCTGGCACCGGCTTGAGGTTGTGCTTGACGGTGTAGTAGCGGTGAGTTTGCTGCAGGCGGCCCCGCTCCCGCATATCCTCGGCGGCGATCTTCTTGCGCAGCTTGACGATGGCATCCATGATTGCCTCCGGGCGAGGCGGGCAGCCAGGAATGTACACGTCCACTGGGATCAGCTTATCTACCCCCCGCACCGCCGTGTAGGAATCGGAGCTGAACATGCCGCCGCTAATGGTACAGGCCCCCATGGCGATCACGTACTTCGGCTCGGCCATCTGTTGGTAGAGCTTGACCAGCGCCGGCGCCATCTTCATGGTTACGGTGCCTGCCGTGATGATCAAATCGGCCGTGCGCGGCGAAGAACGAGGCAACAGGCCGAAGCGGTCGAAATCGAAGCGGGAGCCCAGCATGGCTGCAAACTCGATGAAGCAGCAAGCAGTGCCGTAGAGGAGCGGCCAGAGGCTGGACATCTTCGCCCAGTTGTACAGGTCGTTAACCGTGGTGAGAACAACGTTGTTCGAGAGGTCTGTGGTAACTTGCGGGGCAGACGCCGGAAACAAGACTTCCGGCTCCTTAGAGGTCATGACCATTCCAGCGCTCCTTTTCTCCAAGCGTACACAAGGCCCACCACAAGGATGGCGATGAAAATCAGGGCCTCCACAAAGGCCAGCAGTCCCAAGCGATGAAAGGCCACCGCCCAGGGATAGAGGAACACAGTCTCCACGTCGAAGATCACGAAGACCAAGGCGAACATGTAGTAGCGGATGTTGAACTGGATCCAGGCCTGGCCAAACGGCTCCATCCCCGACTCATAGGTGCTGCGGCGCAGGGATCCCCGCCGCTTTGGGGCTAAGAGCGCAGAAGCTCCCAGAGCCAAGACCGGCAGCAGGGCACAGACGATCAGAAAAACCAGCAAATACTCGTAGCCGGATAAGACAAACACGACGCCAGACCGCCTCCGGTGCTCAACATTTAGATACGTTTTCAGTATAGAGCCAGTCTGGAGCCTCCTGGCGCTGCCCAATCTTTAGTTCTGCTGATGGTCTCGATTGCAGGAGTGGCGTTTCTCCAGCCAACCCCACACCCCGCTCAGCAGGGCTCCAGCCATCAGGATCCCCAGCGCTGGCTGGAACAGAGGCAACCACAGCCGTAGCCAAAGTTTGTAGCCCAGCGGGATCCCAATGAAAGCTCCCGTTACCGAGAAGACAAACCAGACAAAGCCGGCAAACACCAGAAAGACTAGGGCAATGAGAAAATGATCCAGCCAGCGCTTCCAGTCTGAGACGGTCATAGGGATCAAGCCAGAACAAGTTGAGCCTCTCAGATCCTACTACTGGAAACTCTGCCCTCTTCCCTCCAACTCAGCATAAACACTATCCCCCACCTCTCACGGGGGTTGACTTGTCAATATATAGTGGTAGAAATTTAGTTGTACACAACCTGTAGTGTTAAGCCGATGTCCACCTCCTCTGATTCCTCCTTTGCTGCCCGTTTGCGACAGGTGATCGGCAATGAGGCCATTTATGCGTTTGGGCGGCGGGCCGGCATTAGCGATACAGCCTTGCGCAGTTACCTCAAGGGATCCGTGCCCGGCATCGACAAGGCAGTGAAAATTGCCCAGGTGGGGGGGGTGAGTCTCAGTTGGCTGATTACGGGGGAGGGATCCCCTGGCGACGCCAAAACGGAGTATGTATACGTGCCTCTGGTGGATGTGGTTGCCTCGGCAGGGGCCGGGGCGCTGGTGCGGGAAGAGTCCATCGAGTCGGTGCTAGCTTTTGAGCGTAACTGGCTGCGGGCCCATCTGAAGGGGAACCCGGATGGGCTCAGCTTGATTCGGGTGCAAGGGAACAGCATGTCTCCCACCTTGGAAGATGGCGACTGGATCTTTGTCGAGCGGCAAGAAGAGCTGGGGGAGGAGGGCATCTACGTCTTTCAGAGGGATGGCGAGCTGTGGGTCAAACGGTTGCACCGCCTGTCGGGATCCCGAGTAAAAGTTATCAGTGACAACCCACGCTTTCCGTCTTTTGTGGTCGATTGTGCGGATCCCGTCAATGGCCTGACCCTTATAGGGCGCTATCGGGGCCGTCTTAGCTTCGACTAGGCTTTTGCCAAGGATGGCGGGAAGTGGCAGCCTGAGCAACCCCTAATCCTCTTGGCGAGCGGTGGTCGCCGGATAGGATCGACTCTAGGCGTTGAGTTGAGCCCGGTTTTCGCTCCTCGCCTACGCCCAGCCAGCCGGAGGTTTGCCTGCGATGCCTCGCCCATCCAAACGTGCAACGGTCTTTCTCAATCTCTCCAGTGGGCTCCTCTTGGTCGGCAGCGGCATCTGGGCGGGAATGGTGCTCCCGCAGCAGCTTCCGACCCAACCGCTGCCAGCTCCCCAGCCGCAGGTCAATACGCCGCCTGAACAGCCTGTCCCCACCCCGCCGCCGCTCCTGCCCACCCTGTCCCCACCCCAGGCCAGTCCCGCAGCGGTGAGCCCGACAGCCGATGCAGCTTCACCAAGTGGGAATCCAAATCACGAGGGCCTCACGGAGCTGGAAAGGGAGATTCGAGAACTCCGCCAGCAGGTGATCCAGCTTTTGATCCGAATTGAAGAACTGGAGTCGCGGCTGCAACGGCTGTCTTCCCAAGCAGTGGCCCCTGAGCCGAGGTGGGAATCGGCCACCGCTGCCGAGATCGCCCCGGAGGGAGTGAGCGTCCCCGCCCCCAGCGCAACGCCGACCCCTACCTCTTTTCAGGTGGGAACTCGAACCATCAGCCTGCCGGGCGATCTGCTCTTCGACTTCGACAAGGCCGAGATTCGGCCTGAGGCGGCCTCGCTGCTGGCCCAGGTGGCGAAATCCTTGGAAGCCATGCCCGGCGCCCGCGTTCAAGTGAACGGTCACACCGACAACATTGGATCCCTAAACTACAACCTGGCTCTTTCCCTGCGCCGCGCCAACGCTGTTAAAGACTACCTAGCTAACCTGTTGCCGGAAGGCCATCCCATCAGTTGGACAACCTCTGGCTTTGGCCCCACCCTGCCGGTGGCCGATAACGACACAGAAGCCGGACGGCAGCGGAACCGCCGTGTGGATTTGATCATCGCTCCCTAGCTTCCCCCCCAAAATGGGGGATGACATGTTCTGGCAGGGCTCTGGTCTAGAATCTGGTAGGGCCAAATGGCTTCAGGTTCAATCCCTATCGTTGAGTTTCGATTTTGAACGCAGCAGGGATTCCGTCGGGGGAAAAGCAGACCTTTGCGCTGAGAGTAGACACAACCCTGGATGCTCTCGGCCAGGTTTTGACGTGGTTTGAGTCTTTCCGCAACGCCGGCATCCCGGGCCCCATCTGGTTGGAATGCCAGTTGGCCTTGGCGGAGGGCTTTACCAACGCCGTTCGCCATGCCCACCGCGCTTTGCCTCCCAGTACACCCATTGATATCGAGCTGGTTCTGATGCCCCAGGGGCTGGAGCTGCGCATCTGGGATCAAGGGCAGGAGTTCGACTTGGAGGGCTTTGCCCAAAACCTGGCAGCCAACAGGCTCCCCAACGCCGAGTCTGAGGGAGGACGGGGCATTTTGCTAATGAAGGCTCTCTCCACCCACTTGAGCTACACTCGCCAGGCGGATGGCCGCAACTGCCTGCTAATCAGCAGGCGCTTCGACGATCCCGCCCCTGTCTCCCAATGACCGGCCTAGGCTAACAGGCCAGCGCTCAACTTGCGAATGGCCGAGCTGGCCACATCGCTGTAGCGCAGCTCACCGGCTAAGATTTGGCCCATGCGCCGAGTGGCTCCCGGTCGCTTGACGCCTACCCTGTAGCCTACACCCGGAAAGCGGTAGAACAGCGCCGCGATCCGCTTGGCCCAACGCATCTCTGAGCCCCACTCCTGCTGCACGCGGGCGGAGTAGGTCGCCAGGGCTTCCGTATCTCCTGCCAGGGCTTGGTCGATGGCCTGCGCTGCCAGCATGCCGGTGAGGAGGGAGGGGCGGATCCCTTCGGCGGTAAACGGATCGACAACACAGGCGGCATCTCCCACCAAGAGGGCATTTTGGCTGTGCAGGGGTTGATCTCCCTCCCAGAGACAGATGGGATGGCCAAACTGCCTGACCGATTTCAAGTCCACACCAAAGCTTTGGGCGTACTCGGCGGCGATGTCCCGCAAGTTTTGTTTTTCGCCACCCCGAAAGGTGCCCGCCCCGATCGAGTAGCCATCGGCTTTGGGGAAGTTCCAAATGTAGCCGTTGCTCACGGCGCCAAAGTCGAAGTGGGCGGCTGCGGTTTGCGGCTCTGAGACGGGCACTTCTGCTTCCAGGGCGGCAGCCAGGCGGCGCTGCCGGTGTTGAAAGCCCAGCCACTTGGCCATCGAGCCTTTTGCCCCATCGGCCCCGATCACATACCGACCCCAGACCGGGCCGGTGGCTGTCATCACCTGCCAGCGGTCGCTCTGCCACTCAATACCGGAGACAGGACATTCCGTCTGAAGCGCTGCCCCCTGCTTTTGCGCCTGCTGAATCAAGTAATGGTCGAAGACCTCCCGCCGCACCATCCATACCGGCTCTTTCAGATCCAGGTCAACCACAACCGGATCCCCGCCCCGCCAGGTGTAGCGAATTTGCCGGATCTTCAGCGAAATGGCGGGGCTGAAATCGAAGTCAAACCAGGCCGCCACCATGGGAGAAACGCCGCCGCCACAGGGTTTGTAGCGGGGCCAAGGATCCTTCTCCAAAACCAACACTGAGCGCCCCCGCTTGGCCAGGTGATAGGCGGCCGAGCCGCCGGCAGGGCCAGCGCCGACGATGACACAGTCGTACACTTGGGACATGGCTCTCGATCCGTGAACGACTCCCGACACTCCCCTGCGTTGAGTCAACACAATATGGCTTATGCCACGCTGCGCGAACCGATAGAGTGCGGGCTTCACGCTTCCCAGACTTGTTGGTACAGAGGTCTCAGCGTGCGGCCACCGTGCGACCCACGGCGGGAAACTCTCCAGAGATTGAACTTGTTCTCCTCACTTGTAGCACGAACAGCTTTCATCCCGACACGGATTGGCTCTTGAGTAATTACAGTGCGGGGCTTCCCGCCGATTAAGCTAACCCCTTCTCCCTAGAATTTGGGCTGTCAGCTCCTAGCCTACCGCATCCTTTTTCCCTCCAGAAAACCAAGGGGATGACGCTTGGGGCCAGCGGATCCCCCCAACAGCGTAGGCTCAAGCCCTATTGCTCAAATGGGCCAATTTTGCGATGGGATCCCCTTTCCATCGGCTTGCTCAGGCTGAGGGGTGAGCGGGATCCCTGCCGGGTGGTTACAGCGATACACCTTGGCCCCGACATTGCGCAGCTTTTCATCGATGGCTTCGTAGCCGCGGTCGATGTAGTGGAGGCCGTGGATGGTAGAGCAGCCCTCAGCCGCCAGGCCGGCCAACACCAGAGCTGCCCCCGCCCGCAAGTCCGTAGCCACCACCGGCGCTCCCGACAGCGACGGCACTCCTCGGATGAGGGCGACCCGGTTCTTGAGGCGAATGTCTGCCCCCATGCGATTGAGCTCGGGGATGTGGTGCATCCGGTTTTCAAACACCGTCTCCTCGATGGTGCAACTGCCCTCGCTCAGGGCGGCCAAGGCCATGATCGGCGCCTGCACATCAGTGGGAAAACCCGGATAGGGCAAGGTCTGGATATCGGTTGCCTGGCAGAGCCAGCCCGAACTGAGTCGCGCCGGGGCAATGCGCAGCCGGTTGGGGCCTTCTTCCTCCACCCGCAGCCCCATGTCACGCAACTTGGCGATCACCGCCCGCAGATGATCCGGGATAACAGGGCCAACCGTGAGTTCGGAGCCAGTGATGGCCCCGGCAATGAGGTAGGTGCTGGCCTCGATGCGGTCGGGAATGACCGTGTACTCGGTGCCGTGCAGGCGCGGTACCCCTACCACCACAACCGTGTTAGTGCCTACACCGCGAATGCGGGCCCCCATTGCCTGACAGAAACGGGCCAAATCCGCCACTTCTGGCTCTTGGGCGGCATTTTCGATGACCGTCTCCCCATCCGCCAGCGTAGCGGCCATCATCAGAGTTTCAGTGGCGCCGACGCTGGGATAGTCCAGGTAGATGCGGGTTCCCACCAGCTTGCGGGCATAGGCATGAACCACGCCGTGCTCGATTTGAACCGTTGCCCCCAACGCTTGCAGGCCCCGCACATGCAGATCCACCGGACGGGAGCCGATGGCACAGCCGCCGGGCAGAGGAACTCTAGCCACTCCCAGCCGCGCCAACAGTGGCCCGATGATGAAAAAACTGGCCCGTAACTGGCTGACCAATTCATAGGGAGCTTGGGAAGTTTTGAGGGAGCTGGCATCCAGGTCGAGGGTATTGCCCACATGGGACACCTTAACCCCTAGGGTGGTCAGGATCTGCCCCATGCGTTCAATGTCCAGCAGGCGTGGCACGTTGTGAATTCGGCAAGCTGCAGGAGCCAAAAGGGATCCCGCCATGAGAGCCAAAGCCGAGTTTTTCGCGCCGCCGATGGGAATGTGGCCGCTCAAGGTCTGCTTGCCGACAATTTTCAGCACCGGCCCCATCATCTCCGGCGGGGCTGCCACTCTGGTCTGGGCCGGCGACAGGTTAGGCGCTGGGGATTCCGTCCTACCGACGCGATCGTCAAAAAAATCTCTCAATCTTCCTCCTCACCCACAAAAAGATAGAAAAGTTCTTTCCAGAGAATACTCTGGGGATCAAAGCAGCAACTAAGCTTGCAGGCCAAAACTTGGCGTGAGGCAGGAAGAGAAGCTCGAGTGGCCGTGCCTCTATCCTACAGCGGCGGATGGGGGATCAGCTATGCCAGCTCTTTGCGATGCGAAAACCCCTGTCTTAGCGCTGTGTGGAAGCAGGCTATAGCCGGTAGGGAGTATGTCAACAAATGCAGGTTCTTGCCGCAGGCGGCTGGGGGAGTAGCCTGGCAGCAAGGGGCAGTATGATGGATGGCTATGAGAAGCGCTTGCCAGTAAGACAGGAGACACCCGATGACCGCGACCCAAGTTTCTGCCGAAGAGTTGTTTCGGGCCGCCTACGAAAATCGCTACACCTGGGATCCCGACTTTCCGGGCTACAGCGCCGAAGTCACCTACTGGGATGGGGAGCGTACTTTTGTGGGGCAGGTGCGAGTGGGGGCAGACCTGAAAGCGACGGTTACGGGCGTGGAGGATGAGGAAGCCCGGAAAGCTATTCACAATCAACTTTGGGAGATTGCCATTCACCGGGTGCGCCGCAGCTTTGCCGAGACCCACGGGAACAATACTTTCCGCTATGGCCAGATCCTACCCGATGGCAGTGTGGAGATCCTGGTGGGTGGCAAAGCCGAAGGGGATCGCTACCACGTGCGCGACAACCAGGTAACCATGGTGCATCGGCATATTCATGGAGTAGTGGTGACCATCCACACCTTCAGCAGCCACGACACCGGCGAAGGCTACCTCTCCCACCGCTACGACTCTGTCTATCACGACGCCAAGACTGGCGAGCAAAAGGGTGGGCGCAGCCAATTTGAAGATCTCTACACCAAGGTGGGCAAGTACTACATTCTCTCGGAGCGGCGCATTCAAACGGAGACGGAAGCTGGCGTTGTTGAGAAGTGCTTTAGCTTCAGCAACTTTGCCTTGCTGGATGCTAGCGGCCAAGCGACTACAAAAAGCCCAACACCCTGAATTTTTGTGGCAGCAACGACCTCCGGAAGAGGGATCCTGAGCTATGCTTTGAATGTTCTCCCGCCCACACTTTGGCATGGACAACCCTGCGGCAAAGCCCAACCCGGATTCCAAAGCTCCTAGGGAGGCTCCCGAACTGATTCTCCGCCCCGCTCAACTGGGCGATCTGGAGGCGGTGGAGGAGATTTTGGCGCAAGCTTTTGATGAAGAGTACAGCAGCCGCTCGGTGGACATTCGTCGCCAAGTGCGGCGGTTACGGCAGTGGTATGGCCCCCTGAAAACCTTGAGCCTGTTTCCCAACCGTTTTCAGCACATGTTTACGGTACATGTGGCGGAGCTGGAAGGCAAAATCCAGGGGGTCATTCAAGTTTCTCCCTTTAACCATTCCCGCAGCACCTGGCGGGTGGATCACATTGCTGTGGTGCCCTCTGCGCGGCGGCAGGGGGTGGGATCCCGGCTGCTCAAGCACTGCCTGGAGCACTTTCGCGAGGCTCGCACCTGGATCTTGGAGGTGAACATCCACAACAAGGAGGCGATGGCCCTCTACCGACACAATGGCTTCCAACCACTGGTTCAGATTACTTACTGGTCGATTCCACCCGAGATCCTTGCCGCTCTCAGCCAGCACGAGCCCAAGCTGCCCAACTTGGTGCCGGTGACCAACCGGGATGCCTACGCCATCTACCAACTGGATACGGGATCCATGCCGGCCACTGTGCGCCAGGTGTACGACCGCGACGTGAGCGATTTTCGCACCAGCCCACTGGAGTGGCTTTTGGAACGGGCCAAGTGTGCCATCAGCCAAACGGAACGGGTGGAGATGTGTGTCTATGAGCCCGAGCGGAAAACCGCCATTGGCTATTTCAACCTGAAGTTGGATCGGACGGGGCAGCAGCCGCATGTGGCCAAGCTCACGGTTCACCCCGCTTACACCTGGCTCTATCCTGAGCTCATGGCCAAGATGGCCCAGCTCACCCAAGCCTATCCCCCGCAGGCTTTGGCCTTGGCCTCCACCGATTATCAGCCGGAACGGGAGGAATTTTTGCTCAAGCTGGGAGCCCAGGACGTGGAGCGGACGCTGCTAATGTCGCGCTCGGTGTGGCATAAGGTGCGGGAAGTCCGCTTCCCTGGGTATACCGAGTATCTCGCTCTGGTGCTCCAAAAATTGCCGGTGAAGCAGCCGGTGCCAGAACGCTTTGAGGGGGCAACGGAGGGCTGGCTGGAACATCCCTTTCATTCTCTTCACCCAACTGTGCCGGATCCCAATGCCGTTCGCGCTACTCAGCCGGAGTCCTCACCGGGGTGCGCCAGAGACTCGCAATCAGAGGCTCCTCCCCCTCCCTAGTTGAAGTCTTGGCGGGCACCCCCATGAACCCGTTAGCCAGGGATCCCTCTTGGCGGATGTTGCTCCAGGCGGCCCTGCACCGCAACCGCAGCGATCCCGGTGTACGCTATTTGCAACTGGCTACAGTGGATCCCCAGGGGCATCCGCGTAACCGCACGGTGGTCTTCCGGGGATTTTTGCGGGATACCGACCGCATCCAGTTGGCGGTGGACAGCCGCAGCGAGAAGATCTGCCAGATTGCCCACTGCCCACTGGCCCAGATCTGCTGGTACTTCTGTAAAACTCGCGAGCAATTTCGCATTGCCGGCACTCTCGAGGCCATCGCCGCTGACCACCCGGATCCCCAGGCGCAGCAGCAGCGGCAACAGGTATGGCAGCAAATCTCGGAAAAAGGACGGCTGCTCTGGTTCTGGCCGGAACCCAAAGGCCCTCTTGCCCCACCAGAGGCTTTTGTTGGAGAGCTGCCCCCCGAAAAGGCTTCTTTGCCACCGCCGACATTTGTCCTATTGCTGTTGGATCCAACGGAGGTGGATCACCTCCAGCTCAAGGGGGATGCAACCTACCCCCAATTGCGAACCGTCTACGAGCGCAGTCCGCAAGGCTGGCAATGCCGAGCGGTCAACCCCTAGAAGGGATCCCAGCCGGCTCCGACCTGGGCAGGGGGCAGGGAAGCCGTTTTTCCCCTCGCTTTCCGGGAGAATATTGAAGAGAATAGATGTGCTAGCGCAAATGAACAATCTCCCACCCTCCGGAGCGACGCCGTCTGACGGCAGCTGGAGCTCCCCTCCTGGGGGGTAGGAGTCCCTCAGCTTCTGTCTCCAGCCGATACCTAGCCTTCCTGGTTGCGGTACCTCTGATGTCTATTTCCGCCCTCTCATTTGCTAAGCGCATTGCCCAAGCTGTTGCTCCTCTCTTTTTGACCGGCAAGCCCTTGTTGGCCAGAGCTTTGCAGGACAGGCTGCGCCAGGGATCCCTGGGGTTGGCTGTCGCTTTGGTTTGGGGTCTGGCTCCCGTTCAGGAGCTGACAGCCCAGCCGATGTTAAAATCCCCGCAAGGCTCCTTTGAAGAGAATATAGCTCCTGCCCTGCCCTCAGAATCTGCCTTCCCCACCTCCACCCGCACAGGACTCTTTCGAGTCGGCAATCGCACCCCTCACCCGATTCGGCTAGTGATCTTGATGCGCAGCGGCGGACGGCTGCTCAACCCAGAAACGGCTCACTGGGACTTTGCGCCCGGAGAAGGGGGTAGTGAAGGATTGGTGCTGAGTTTGGGCGAGGAGCCACTGCAGATCGGCCCCGGAGATATTGTGGTGGCTTTTACCTTGGATGGAACCGCTCGCTACTGGGGGCCGAACGTGGTGGGAGAGTCGCTGGCGCCCTTTTGGAATGAAGAGAGCGGCTTTTGGTCGATGATCTTGCAGCCTTAGGCAGCCGGGCAGGCGGCCCGAAATACCCTTTCAAACTTTTCAAAATGGTTCAAAAAAGTTACAGCCATTGCACTCTGGCTCCTCAGAGGGCGCTGGAGAGTAGAGGAGAAGATAGTCCCAAACTCGGCTTGGGAGCTCGGCCCCTGCACGGGAAGTGGGAGCTGCAGTCCGCCGGGATCCTCTGCCTCTCAAGCTCCGGCCCAGTGCCACCAGGCCCAGCCCAGCCCCACCAATAGCGCCGTTAGCCCATAGAAGCACCCCACCACCTGCACCTCCGACCAGCCCCCCAGCTCCAGATGGTGGTGGAGGGGAGACATGCGCAGCAGCCGTTTGCCTTGGCCGGTCTTGCGTTTGGTGTATCGAAAGTAGCCCACCTGCAGGATGACTGACAGGGCTTCCACCACCAAGATCCCGCCCATCCAGGCCAGGGCCCAGAGCTGATCCCCCAGCAGGGCCAGCCCCGCCAGAGCGCCTCCCAAGCCCAGGGATCCGGTATCCCCCATAAACAGGCGGGCCCGGTGGTGGTTGTGCACCAGAAAGCCCAGACAGGCACCGCTCAAGGCAAAAGCCACGAGCGCCAAAACGGGATCCGCTGCCATCAGCCCCAGCCCTGCCAGGACGAGGGCCACCACCCCTGCCGCCAGACCGTCCATGCCGTCGGCGAGGTTGACGGCGTTGTTGGTTCCCACTAACACAAACAAAGCCAAAGGCCAGAACAGCCAGCCCAGGGAGAGGGCACCTATTCCCGGCAGGGTGAGAACGGTAGGGATCCCTTGCCAAGCTAGATAGCCGCAAAAAGCCAGGCCAACCCCAACTTGGAGCAACAGCTTCACCTTGGGGGACAACCCCTTGTTGGAGCGCTGCCGGATAACCAGCCAATCGTCCAGCCAGCCAACCAAGGTGTAGGCCAGAGTCAGCAGCGCCACCGCCAGCCACTGGGGATCCCAGCCGCTCCCGATGCCAGCTACCAGCAGCCCTACGGGCAAAAAGCTAAGGCCACCCATGGTTGGCGTGCCCGCTTTTTTGTAGTGGGACTGGGGCCCCTCTTCGCGGATGACCTGCCCTGCCTTCCAGCGCCGCAAGGCTGGGAGAAGCAGGGATCCCAGCATAGCCGATCCCAGTACGCTCAATCCAAAGGGGACGGCCACCTGGGGCCGGATCCCGATGACCAACGCCGAGAGGGCCAGGCCCAGAACCCAGGAGAGGGCCATCCCTCCCCAGGCCGCCTCTTCCAGAGCGGGAAGCGTATCCGCATCCGCCCTTTCTGAACTCCTCACCCCCTTAACCTCCAGCCCAACTCCTCAAAAAACTCCGGCAGGAGAGCCTAAGAAAACTCTACCCTGCCGGAGGCCCAGAGGCGAAGGATCCCCTAGTAGGGCCACTTCCAGTTGCGCACCTCCGGCAGATCCTCGCCGTACTTGCAGATGTACTGCTTGTGCTCCACCAGCTTGTCCCGAATCAACTGCTGGACGTGATCCCGCCGGTACTTGAAGCGCTCCACCCGCTCCAACACGTCGTTGGCCAGGTTGAAGCGATCCACCTGGTTGAGGACGCACATGTCAAAGGGAGTGGTGGTGGTGCCTTCCTCCTTGTAGCCGCGCACGTGTAGGTTGTGGTGGTTGGGACGGCGGTAGGTGAGGCGGTGAATCAGCCAAGGATAGCCGTGGAAGGCAAACACGATGGGCTTGTCGGGGGTGAAGATGCTGACAAACTCCTTGTCGCTGATGCCGTGGGGGTGTTCGCTGGGCGGCTGCAACTTCATCAGGTTCACCACGTTCACCACCCGGATCTTGATATCCGGCAGGTGCTGCCGCAAAAAGTCCGCCGCCGCCAGGGTTTCCATCGTCGGCACATCGCCGCAGCAGGCCATGACCACATCCGGCTCCGAGCCCTGATCGTTGCTGGCCCACTCCCAGATCCCCAGGCCCTGGGTGCAGTGCTTGATGGCGGCATCCATGTCCAGGTACTGCAGGGCCGGCTGTTTCCCCGCCACAATGACATTGACGTAGTGGCGGCTGCGCAGGCAGTGGTCGGCCACCGAGAGCAGGGTGTTGGCATCCGGCGGCAGGTAGACGCGGATGATTTCGGCTTTTTTGTTGACCACGTGATCCAAAAAGCCGGGATCCTGGTGGCTAAAGCCGTTGTGATCCTGCCGCCACACGTGGGAGGTGAGCAGGTAGTTGAGGGAGGGGATGGGCCGCCGCCAAGGGATGTGCCGGGTGGTTTTCAGCCACTTGGCATGTTGGTTGAACATCGAGTCCACCAGGTGGATGAAGGCCTCGTAGCAGGAGAAGAAGCCGTGGCGGCCTGTCAACAGGTAGCCCTCCAGCCAGCCCTGACAGACGTGCTCGCTCAAGATCTCCATCACCCGTCCATCGGGGGAGAGGTGCTCGTCGTAGTCGTAGATAGGCGCCACCCAGGTGCGGTCGCTGGCCTCAAACACGGCGTTCAGGCGGTTGGAGGCAGTTTCGTCGGGGCCAAAGAGGCGGAAGTTGTGGGGGTTGAGCTTCATTACATCTCGCAAAAACTGTCCCAGCACCTTCGTGGCCTCGGCCTCCGTGGTGCCAGGGCGCGGGACGTCTACGGCGTAGTTGCGGAAGTCCGGCATTTTCAGCTCCCGCGTCAGCAGGCCGCCGTTGGCGTGGGGCAGGGCACCCATGCGTTTTTCCCCTTTGGGGGCCAGCTCTTGCAGCTCGGGCCGCAAACGGCCGTTTTCGTCGAAGAGCTCTTCTGGCTTGTAGCTGCGCATCCACTCTTCCAGGAGCTTGAGGTGCTCCGGGTTCTTGGCCAGATCCGCCAGTGGCACCTGGTGGGAGCGCCAGAAATCCTCTACTTTTTTGCCGTCCACCTCTTTGGGGCCCGTCCAGCCTTTGGGGGTGCGCAGGATGATCATCGGCCACTGCGGACGGGTAGGATCCCCTTTGCTGCGGGCGTGCTGCTGGATTTCTTGAATCTCGTGGATCACCGTGTCCAAAGTGGCGGCCATCAACTGGTGCATCTGGGCTGGCTCGGAGCCTTCGACAAAGTAGGGCTTGTAGCCATAGCCCACAAACAGGCTTTGCAGCTCTTCACGGCTGAGGCGGGCCAGGATCGTCGGGTTGGCGATCTTGTAGCCATTGAGGTGCAGAATCGGCAGCACCGCCCCGTCGTGGATGGGGTTGAGGAACTTGTTGGAGTGCCAAGAGGCGGCCAGGGGGCCGGTCTCGGCTTCTCCATCCCCGACTACACAGGCCACCAGCAGATCGGGGTTGTCGAAGGCTGCCCCAAAGGCGTGGGCTAGAGCATAGCCCAGCTCTCCCCCCTCATGGATGGAGCCGGGGGTTTCCGGGGCCACGTGGCTGGGTACGCCGCCGGGGAAGGAGAACTGCTTGAAGAGCTTGCGCATGCCCTCGGCGTCTTGGCTGATGTTGGGGTATACCTCGCTGTAGGTGCCCTCCAGGTACGTGTTGGCCACCAGAGCGGGGCCGCCATGGCCGGGGCCGGTGATGTAGAGGATGTTGAGGTTTTCCCGCTTGATGATGCGGTTGAGATGCACGTAGATAAAATTCAGCCCCGGTGTGGTGCCCCAGTGCCCCAGCAGGCGCGGCTTCACATGCTCTAGCTTGAGGGGTTCCCGCAGCAGCGGGTTGTCCATCAGGTAAATCTGCCCCACCGACAGGTAGTTGGCGGCCCGCCAGTAGGCGTCCATTTTGCGCAGTTCGTCGTCGGTCAGCGGTTTTGTCGAGAGCTGTTCTGCCAAAACCATAGCCGTACCCCCTAGGTATCTCTACTCCCATGGTGAGCCAGGTTGGGGCGTAGGCTTGGGGATCTTGGGATTCCTTTGGATTTGGGAGATGGGGTGAGGG